>DASQMQ010000153.1:0-17773 GCA_035645455.1 Pseudonocardia sp. | reverse complement strand
CCCAGACCAGCGCCTCGCGGAGCCGGCCGCGGCGCACCGCCACCGACTCGAGCAACTGGACGTCGAGATCCCGGGACATCGGCGGGAATGCTAGCGGTGAGGCGATCCCGGTCGCGGTCCGGTCACACTGGGCGAGATCGGCGGGAGTCGCGCCCCGGCCGCTTCCCCGACGGGGTCGCGACCGCACCCGGTCGGGGGTCCCCGTTCACCCGCGGTCCCGCTCGGTCGGTGGCGCCCGCGCGGACACGCCCGGACCAGTGACGCGAGACCGGCGGGCACCGCCCCGCGACGGGTACGGTTCAGTCCATCCGGCGCGCGAGGGGAGCGAGGTGTTCCGCAGGTCTGACCGCAGGGACGGCGCCCCGGACGAGGCCGCACTGGCCGCGCGCAACGCCGCGACCCAGGGTTTCCTGGCCCTCGACGACGAGCAGCGGGCAGCGGCGGCCGCCGTCGACGCGGCCCAGGAGATGGGCACGGCGGGCCGGCTGGGCCGGGCGTGGGCCGAGGTGGCCGCTGTCGGCGACCGGGCGACCGAGGCCTACCTGACCGCCACCAGCGACTTCCCCGTCCTCGACGGCCTGCCGAGCCCGGGCGGGCGGGCCGCGGACGAGCGGGCGCTGCGCGAGATCGAACGCGCGCGCGAGGTCATCCGCCGGTTCCGCGAGTCGCACGCGCGGGTGCTCGACGAGGCGGCGTTCGCCCTCACCAGCCTGCCGCGCACGGTCCAGGAGGCGCGGACGGCGCTGACCGCGGCCCGGTCGGCGGTGCAGCAGGCCGACGCGTCGGGCATGCGGTCGCGGCGGGCGGCCGAGCAACTGGCCGAGGCCGAGCAGGCCGCCGCCGGATTGGAGGACACCGCCGCGGGCCTGCGCGAGCGGCGGATGTCCGCCCAGCGCACCCTCGACCTGGCCCGGTCGGCCGCGACCCTCGCGGCCGAGGCGCCCCGCACCGCGCAGACCGTGCGCAGCGCGCTGGCCAGCATCGCCACCCGGCGCAGCGCGGCGGCGACCAAGACCGCGCGCATCGAGCCGGCGATGTCGGCGTTGCGCCGGGAGTTCTCCGAGCCCTGCTCGCGCGACCTGCTCGGCGCGGAGCGGTCGGCCGCGGACGCGCTCGCCGACGCGGACCGGGCGATCGCCGCCGCGCAGGCCGGGGCCGCCGGGGGCGACTGGGACGGGGCCGCCGAGCAGATCACCGCGGCCCGCTCCGCGCTGAGCCGGGCCGAGGCCCAGCACGAGGCCGTCACCGACCGGCTCGACGAGCTGCGCGAGGTGCGCGCCGACCCGTCGCGGCAGGCCGCGGACACCCGGTTCGTGCTGCGCGACGCCCAGCGGCTGGTGGTCGACCGCGGGCTGACCGCGGAGTTCGCCCCGGTCCTGGACGCGCAGGCCGTCCGGCTGCAGAACGCCCAGGACCGGCTGACCGGGGTGCACCCCGACTACTGGCTCTACCTCACCGAGCTGCGCGGCATCCGCGACCGGGTCCGCGACGTGGTGGCCGACGCGCGGCGCCGCTGACCCGCCCGGTCAGACGGTGAGCACGAGCTTGCCGGTGGTGTGCCCGAACTCCCCGGCGCGGTGCGCGTGGGAGGCCCGCTCCAGCGGGAAGGTCTCGGCGACCAGCACCCGCAGCCGCCGCTCGGCGACCAGGTGGGCCAGCTCCTCCAGGCCGTCGCCGTCCGGCTCGACGAGCATGCCGGTGGCCCGCAGGTCGCGCTCGGCCGCGGCGGCGACGGCGACGGCGGCGCCGGCCGACGGCACGCAGACCAGCCGGCCGTCGGGGCGCAGCACGTCCAGGGAGCGCACCGACACCTCCCCGCCGACCAGGTCGAGCACCAGGTCGACGGGGTCGACCGCGCGCTCGAACGCCTCGGCGCGGTAATCCACGGCCTCGTCGACGCCCAGGTCGTGCAGCAGGTTGTGCTTGGCCACCGAGGCGGTCCCGATGACGAACGCCCCGCGCGCCTTGGCGATCTGCACGGCCAGGTGGCCGACGCCGCCGGCCGCGGCGTGCACCAGCACCCGCTCTCCCGGGGCCACGTGGGCCACGTCGACCAGGCTCTGCCAGGCGGTCAGCCCGGCCAGCGGCAGCGCCCCGGCCTCGACATCGGAGAGCCCGGCGGGGCGGTGCGCGAAGTGCCGCGACGGGGCGGTCACGAACTCGCCGTAGGCACCGGCGGCGCGCGGGAACCACGGCATGCCGAACACCGCGTCGCCCACCGAGAACCGGGTGACCCCGGAGCCGATCGCGTCCACGGTGCCGGCGACGTCCCAGCCCAGCGTGAACGGCGGCGGCCCGAGCACGGCGGCCATGCCGGCCCCGGCACGGGTCTTCCAGTCCACCGGGTTCACCCCGGCCGCAGCCACCCGGACCCGGATCTCGGTGGGCAGCGGCTCGGGGACCTCGGCCGCACCGACCTCCAGGACCTCCGGGCCACCGGTGGACAGTTGAGTGATCACGCGCATGGTTGCCACGGGGCGATACTTACCATCGCCCCGCCGCGGGCCCGGGTCCAGGGGGTCGGCCGGTCGTCGGTCAGGGCGTGCGGCGGGCCGGTCCTCCTCCCAGGCGACGAAGCGCTCGGTCTCGTCGAGGAACGCCCCGCCCCACCACAGGGACGGCGCGCCACAACGCACCGAACGCGGCGAGGCGAGCGGGGCGGATGCGCGGCATGTCCACTCCGACGTGGGTGGTGCCCACCACGTTCCAGCGCAGCCGGGACGGTCGGGGCACGGTCCGCCGGTCCCGGAGGGGACTTCACAACGGCACCTCCGGGCGGTGACTACCCTCGAACGCCACCACCCGCCGCAGTGCCACCGTTCCGGAGCGTCCCGATGTCCCTCGCCACGCGCGGTGCCCCGCTGGCCGTGCTCATCGCAGTAGCGCTGCTCACCGGCTGCGGCGGATCGGTGGCCGACGCCGACGCCCCGGCCGCCCGCCCCACCCGCGACGCGCCCGCCGCGTCGGCCGACCCGTTCTGCGCGGCGTCCCGGGCCAACACCGAGGCGATCGGCCCGCTCAACACCCTGGTCAGCACCGGGTCACCGGACCGCCAGGAGCTGGCCCGGGCGGTGGAGACGGTCCGGCGGGCCGGCGCGGACCTGCTGCAGGTCGCCCCCGCCGAGATCCGCGGCGATGTGGAGCAGACCGTGGACGCGGTGGACGTCCAGCTCGGCGCGCTGCTGGCCAACGGCGGCGACGGCCGAGCGATCAGCCGCGACCCGGCGGTGGCCGCCCGGCTCAACTCCCCGGAGCTGGCCGCCTCCAGCGAGCGGCTGACCAGCTACGTCACCCGCACCTGCGGCGCCACCCGCCGCTGAACCCGCGGTTCAGCGGTCGAGCGAGCCGCGCGCCTTGACGGCGCTGTAGGCGGCGGCCCCGACGAACACCACGGCCCCGATCACCAGCGCCGTGGTGAGGAACTCGAACAGCGCGCCCAGGATCGACAGCACGATCCACCCGGCCAGCACGATTCCGAGGATCTTCAGCAGCATCGTCGGACCTCCCTGCTCCGGCCCGGTCCGGGGACCGGGCGCACGCGGCTTCCGCGGTCGCGGTGGCGGCCGGTCCCCTCACCCTGCCACGGTCGGGGCCGGTTCGGCCGCCCCGCGCACCAGCGCCTGCTTGAGCAGGGCCAGTTCCCAGACGACGGCGAAGGCGATGACCGTCGGGTTCTTCACCGCCAGCAGCACCGACCAGTAGAGCGCCTGGTACGCGGGCGCCACCCGGGGGGCGATCAGCAGGTCCGGGAGCAGGTCCAGGACGGCGACCACGGCCACCAGCCCGGCCAGCTGCGCGAGCAGCGGACGCGGGTACCGGCGGGCGTAGCGGCGCACCCGCCGGACCCCCGCGCCGATCCCCACGCCGCGCAACCGGTCGTCGGTGGCGATGGACCAGCGGAAGAGCAGGACCAGCAGCAGCACCCGGCTCCCCCACACCGCGCTCTCCAGCACGAGCACGGCCCAGCCGGGCAACACGTCGCCGTAGTACTGCAGGACGGGCCGCTCGACCGCCCCCACCAGGGAGAGCCCGACGATCGGGACGAGGTGGCGGCGGTAGCAGCGCCACGCGTCGCCCAGGACCTCGGCGGCGAGCCGGGCGGGCTGTTCCACGAGGCGGTCGGCGAGCGGTTGGGCCTGAGCGCGGCCGACCACCGGGCACTGGGCGTGATCAGCCGGGCCGGGTCGATCACCGCGGGCGAACTGGCGCAGCGCACCGGGCTCTCGCCGGGAGCGGTGACCGGCCTGGTCGACCGGCTCGAGGCGGCCGGCTACGTGCGGCGCAGCCGCGACCCGGCCGACCGGCGGCGGGTCGTGATCGGACCAGCGGCGACGACCGGGCGCCCGGACCTGTCCGGCATCTTCGCCGGCCTGGCCGCCGCGATGCAGGAGGTAGCCACCGGCTACGACGCGCACCAGGCGTGGGCGATCCAGGACTACCTGGCGCGGACGATCGCCGTGCTGCGCGAGGAGACCCGGAAGCTGTCGGCCGGGGCGGCCGCCACCACGGACGACCGCAGCACCGGTGGCGGGAGCGGCCCCGATCCCGGGAACGGCAGCGACGGCCACGCCGCCGTCGACGTCGGCCCCGACACCCCCAGCGGGCCCGTCGCCGGGCGCGGGAACGCCGACGAGCAGTCGTCGAGCCGGTAGCGTCCGGCCCCGTGGCCGCCCCGGAGCACCCGCCCGTCGAGCACCCCGCCGCCCGTCCGGCCGACGACGGTGCACGGCTGGTCGCCACGCAGGTGCTGGAGGCCGTGGCCCGGCACGGCGCGCACACGGTGTTCGGCCTGCCCGGCGTGCACAACCTGGCCTTCTGGCGCTCCCCCGGCCCGCACACCCCGGTCGTGGTGCGCCACGAGCAGGCCGCGGTCTACGCCGCGGACGGCTGGGCGCGCAGCACCGGCGGGCTGGGCGCGGCGGTGGTGACCACCGGGCCCGGCGCGGCGAACACCGTCGCGGCGTTCGGCGAGGCGGCCGCCGCGCAGTCGCCGGTGCTGCTGGTCGCCTCGGAGATCCCGCAGGCGCTGCGCCGGCCGGGGCGGCTGCGCGGGGTCCTGCACGAGTCGCGCGACCAGGCCGCGCTGTTCGCGCCGCTGGCCCGGGCGGTGTTCACCCCGCGGACCCCGGCCGAGGTCGCCGCGGTGCTCGACGAGGCGGTCGCGGCAGCCATGGTGCACCCGCGCGGCCCGGTGTACCTCGACGTCCCGGCCGACGTGCTGGGGCAGCCCGCGGAACCGGCGCCGCACCCGCACGGCTGGCACGAGCCCGAACCCGCTCCCGCCGCGCTCGACGCCGCGGCGGCCCTGCTGAGCGGGCGGCGGGTGGTGATCTGGGCCGGGGGCGGAGCGCTGGACGTCGAGCCGTCGTTGTCGGCGCTGGCCATCCACCTCGGCGCACCGGTGGTGGCGTCCTACCAGGGCCGTGGCTGCCCACCCGCCGGGCACCCGGCCGCGGTCGGGCTGCCCCCGCACGAGCCGGAGGCGGCGGCGCTGATCGGGTCGGCCGACGTGCTGCTGGCCGTGGGCGGCGACCTGGACGGGATGAACACCCGCAACTGGTCGATGCCCCGCCCGCCACTGCTGGTGACCCTCGATCCGGCCGCGGTCCCGCAGCCGGAGTGGGCACCGGACGCCGCGGTGACCGGGAAGCTCGGCGAGGCGCTGCGCGGGCTGGTCGAGCGCGTCCCCGCCGCGCCGCCGTGGGCTCCGTCCGGGCTGCGGGACGCGGCGCTGGCCCGGTTGGCGGCCGACCCCGCGACCGCCGAGGCGGTGGCGCTGGTGGACGCGGTGCAGCGCGCCCGGACCCCGGACACGGTGCTGGTCTGCGACATGGCCGTGGCCGGGTACTGGGTCGGCGGTTACGCCGAGGCGCCGGGACCGCGGCGGCTGGCCTACCCGGTCGGCTGGGGAACGCTGGGGTTCGGCCTGCCCGCGGCCCTGGGTCCGGCCGCAGCCGGCCATCCGGTGCTCGTCGTGTGCGGGGACGGCGGGCTGATGATGGCCCTGGGCGAACTCGCCACCCTGGTGCAGCACGACCTGCCGGTCACCGTGCTCGTCGTCGACGACGGCGGGTACGGGATGTTGCGCTACGACCAGGTCGTGGCCGGCCACCCGGAGGTCGGCGTGGACCTGGTGACCCCGGACTTCGTCGCGCTGGCCGGGTCCTTCGGACTCGCTGCGACGGCGGTGACCGGCATCGACGAGCTGCCCGGGGTACTGGCGGGAGCCGTGCGGGGGCGCCGCCCGCACCTGGTGCACGTCCGGGCCCGGCTGACCCCGCCGCGAACCACCTCGCCCCGCTGGCACGAGGACTGACCCACTGGAGTGACTCGGATCACAGTGTCGTAAGCGTTATCGCGATATATCGTGATGGCACACGAGCTAGTCGAGTGCTATCGGAGCACCGGAGCTCGCGACCCGAGGAGAACGACGTGAAGAACACCGATCCCACCGCCGGCGGCCCGATGCGCTTCCGCGGTCGCCGCCACGGCCGGCGCCCGTTCGCCGGCCCGCTGGACGTGCCACCCCCGCCCCCGCCGCCGTTCGGCGGCCCGATCGACGACGAGGACGCCGGCCCGCACCGCGGGCACGGTCCCGGCCGTCGGGGGCGCCGCCACGGCGCCCTGCCGCCGTTCGGACCCGGCTTCGGCCCGGGCATGCGGGGCGGCCCGTTCCCCGGCCCGCGCGGCCGGCGCGGCCGGCGCACCGCCCGCGGCGACATCCGGCTGGCGGTGCTCGCCCTGGTCGCCGAGCAGCCCCGGCACGGCTACGAGATCATCCAGGAGATCGCCGAACGGTCCGGCGGCGGGTGGCGGCCGAGCCCCGGCTCGGTCTACCCCACGCTGTCGCAGCTGGAGGACGAGGGCCTGGTCCGGGTCGAGAAGGTGGAGGGCCGCCGCGTCGTGCACCTGACCGGGTCCGGCACCACCTACGTCGAGGAGCACCGAGCCGAGCTGGACGCGGTGTGGGCGTCGGTCGACGCCGACGACGCCGACGGCGGGACCGCGCTCTGGGAGCAGCTGGCCCAGCTGCACGCGGCCACCCAGCAGGTGCTCGGCGCCGGCACGCCGGAGCAGATCTCCGCGGCCGGCACCGCGCTGGCCGAGGCCCGCAAGACGATCTACCGGCTGCTCGCCGAGTGACGACCTGACTCCACCCCCGCCACCGCGCCCCCTGACCACCCGGTCCGGGGGCGCCGTGCTGCCCCGCGTTCCACCGCGACCAGCGCGTTGGCCGGTCCGGGCCGCGCCGGCGGACCGGTCAGGCCGGGACCGGACGGCCCGGCACGAAGTCCGGGTCGACCTGGGCGGCCAGGTCGGTGCCGGCCGCCCGGTTGCCCCAGGCGGCCGCGTTGCGCAGGTGGAACTCGACCGTGCCGCGGTGGTAGGCGACCCAGTCGCGGGTGCGCGCGTCCAGCTCGGCACGCAGGACGTCCAGCACCGCGCGGTTGGCCGGCTCCAGCTCGGCGACCGGGGCGACCGCACCGCGCTCGGCCGCGGTCACCCACGCGGAGTGCCCCAGCCACCCCAGCAGCGCATCGCCGACCTGCTCGCGCAGGTAGGCGACGTCGTCCGGGCCGGTGACCTTGTTGCCCAGCACGCGCAGCGCGACGCCGTGCGCCGCGGCGTGCTCGGCGTACTGGCGGTAGACCCCGACGCCGCGCCGCGTCGGCTCGCTGACCAGCACGGTCAGGTCGAAGCGGGTGAACAGCCCGGAGGCGAACGCGTCGGCGCCCGCGGTCATGTCGACCACGACGTACTCCCCCGGCCCGTCGACCAGGTGGTTGAGCCACAGCTCCACCGCGCCGGTCTTGGAGTGGTAGCAGGACACCCCCACGTCGGCCTCGTCGAACTCCCCGGTGACCAGGTGGCGCACGCCGCCGGCGGTCGCGGAGAACCGGCGCAGCAGCTCGCCCTCGGGGTCCAGGTCGACCAGCCGGGAGCCCTCCCCCGGCGGCGTCGTCTTGATCATCGTGGCGGCCGAGGTGATCCTCGGGTTGGTGCCGCGCAGGTGGTCCTTGAGCCAGGGCAGGTCGGCGGCCAGCGCCCGCGGCGGCGGCCCGTCGTGCCCCAGGGCCTGGCCGAGGTGCTGGTTGATGTCGGCGTCCACCGCCAGCACGCGGCAGCCCTGCTCGGCCAGGTACCGGCTGAAGAGGGCGGCAGTGGTGGTCTTCCCGCTGCCCCCCTTGCCGACGAACGCGATGCGCACCGAACCTCCCGTGATCGTTCCCTGTGGTTCGACAAATGATAATCATCACCATCTGTGCCGAGTGACCGGGTGCGATCACCGGATCGGGGACCCCGCGGCGACGGCGGGGCGACGCGGCGGGATCGGCCGGGATGCGCGTCGATACGATCCCGGGCCTCTGCAGGACTCACCCCGGGAGCACAGATGGATCGCACGACCGCCCTCCGCACGCTGCGCGACGTCGGCGCCGCCGCCTGGTTCGGGGGGTCGCTCATGGGCGCGTCCGGGCTGAACGCGGCCGCCGACGAGGTCGACCCGGCCGACCGCGACCGGATCGCCTCGGCCGGCTGGGCCCGCTGGACGCCGATCTTCCGCGCCGCCGCGGCCGCCCACCTCATCGGCAGCCTGGGCGTGCTCGCCCAGAGCCGCAGCAAGGGCGCCGCGCTCGGGCTCGGGCTGACCACCGCCGCCCTGGGCGCCACCCTGGGCACCGCCAAGCTGGGCGCGAGCGACGCCTCGACGGAGACCATCCACAAGGTCGAGTGGGCCATCCCGGCACTGCTGGCCGGCGTCGTCGCGCTCGGCGCCCGCCGCTCGGACTGACCGGCCGGCCACCGCCGGCACCCCCGGCTGGACACACCGCGGGCCCGCGTCGCCGAGATCGGCGGCACGGGCCCGCGGTCGTTCCCGGGCGGTCGCCCGACAGCTCAGACCTTCGAGTCGTCCCGGTCGGCCCGGCCGTCACCCCCGTCGACCGGGGCGTCCCGCTCGGCCCCGACGTCCCGGGCGGCCTTGGCGTCCCGATCGGCCTTGGCGTCGACCCTGCCGTCCGGGTGCCGCTTGACCGACACCACGAACTCGTCGCCGTAGGTCCGCCGACCGTGCTCGACCGCCTGCTCGACCGCGAGGGCGGCCCGGCGGTCGCGCTGCATCATCGGGTCGTGGTAGAGGTCCTTCGCCAGCGCGACGCACAGCACCACCATGACCAGTGCGAACGGCGCCGCGGTGATGATCGTGATCGTCTGGATGCCGGAGAGCGCGTTGTCCTCCTCGCCGCTCGCCGCCCCGACGATCAGCATGATCGCCGCGATGGCGCCCATCAGGACGCCCCAGAAGATCACCACCCAGCGCGAGGGCTGGATCGTCCCGCGCTGCGACAGCGTGCCCATGACCACCGACGCGGCATCGGCGCCGGACACGAAGAAGATCGCCACCAGCAGCATGGCGATGATCGACAGGAGGCCGCCGAGCGGGAACGAGTCGAGCAGCCCGAACAGCTGGCCCTCCACGTCCTGCGAGGCCAGGTCGGTGCCGGAGCGCTGCAGCTGGATGGCGGCCCCGCCGAAGATGGCGAACCAGATCAGGCTGACCGCACTGGGGATCAGCATCACGCCGACCACGAACTGGCGGATCGTGCGGCCGCGGCTGATCCGGGCGATGAACATCCCGACGAACGGGGTCCAGGAGATCCACCACGCCCAGTAGAAGACCGTCCAGCCGGACAGCCACTCGGCCGTGGCGTCACCGCCGGTGGCGGCCGTGCGGGCGGCCATCTGCGCCAGGTCGCCGAAGTAGTCGCCGATCGCGGTCGGCACCAGGTTCAGGATCAGGATGGTCGGGCCGGCCACGAACACCACCAGGGCCAGCACCCCGGCCAGCACCATGTTGATGTTGGACAGCCACTGGATGCCCTTGGCCACCCCGGACACCGCCGAGGCGACGAAGCAGATGGTCAGGAACACGATGATCACGACCAGCAGCGTGGACCCGAGTTCGGGCACGCCGTTGAGCTGCAGACCGGCGCCGATCTGCAGGGTGCCCAGGCCGAGCGAGGCGGCCGAGCCGAACAGCGTGGCGAAGATCGCCAGGATGTCCACCGCCTTGCCGAACCCGCCCTCGGTGCGGGTCTCGCCGAGCAGCGGGGCGAACGCCGAGCTGATCAGCTGCCGGCGCCCCCGGCGGAAGGTGCTGTAGGCGATGGCCAGCCCCACCACCGCGTAGATGGCCCACGGGTGCAGCGTCCAGTGGAACAGCGTCGTGGCCAGGGCCACGTCCAGCGCCTCGGGGGTTCCGGCGGCCACCGTGCCCGGCGGTGGGCTGGTGAAGTGCGCGAGCGGCTCCCCGACGCCGTAGAACATCAACCCGATGCCCATGCCGGCGCTGAACATCATCGCGATCCAGGACACGGTCCGGAACTCCGTGGCCTCGCCGTCGGCGCCGAGCGGGATCTTCCCGTACCTGCTGAACGCCACCCACAACGCGAAGACCACGAACCCGCTGGCGGCGAGCACGAACGCCCACCCGCCCCCGGTCATCACGCCGGACAGGACGGCGCCCGAGACCGTGGACAGCGATTCGACCGACGCGATGCCCCAGACGACGAAGGCCACGGTCAGCACCGCAGCCACCCCGAAGATCACCTTGTCGATCGGGTAGCGCTGATCCGCCGTGGTGCCCGCCCGTTCCGGGGTGACCGGTTCCGGAACCGGTCCGTCGGGGGACGAGGCCCCCGAGGTACTGCCTGGTGTGTGCTGAACGGTCATGTCGCACGGCCACGGCCGGTGCGCCGCAGCCTCCCCCTCCCGCAAGATCGTTAGTCATGGCACTGGTGTGGGGTCACCTTGCGGCTCCGGTGCGCCACCGTCAACTGCACGTACGGGACGGAACAGGGTCGTTACCCGAGCTATGTTCGGCGCCGCGCGACGGCGGTTCGAGCGGGTGGCACGGTCGGGTGATACTGGCGGGCGATGAGCGCCGACACGCCGGACCCCCTGCTGGCCAGCCTGCTGGCCGCGATCCAGAACGCACCCGACGACGTTCCGCTGCGGCTGCACGTCGCGGAGCTGCTGGTGGACCGCGGGCGGGCCGCGGAGGCCCTCCAGCACTGCAGCCGGGCGCTCACCACCGCGCCCGGCGACCGCACGGCCCTCGCCCTGCTGCAGCGGATCACCGCGGCGCTCGCCGCGCCACCCGCCGGCCCCCCGGAGCGGGGCCGCCCGGGCCCCGACGGACCGGCCCCGACTCCCCCGTCCAGTACCCCGCCCGCCGGGGAGGCCGCCGGGCCGGCGCCGGCGCCCGACCCGTTCGACTGGGGCCGGGCGGAGCAGGAGTTCGCCGATGTGCCCGGCCTGCCCGAGCCGGCGTTCGTGCAGCAGGAGGGCGACCCGGTCGTCGACGAGACCCCGGTGCCGACCGTGCGGCTCGCCGACGTCGGCGGCATGGAGCAGGTCAAGGAGCGGCTGGAGCTGTCGTTCCTCGGCCCGATGCGCAATCCCGAGCTGGCCAGGGCGTTCGGCAAGGGCCTGGCCGGGGGGCTGCTGCTCTACGGGCCGCCCGGCTGCGGCAAGACGTTCCTGGCCCGGGCGGTGGCCGGGGAGCTGGGCGCCGGGTTCTCCGAGATCGGCATCTCCGACGTGCTGGACATGTGGGTCGGGCGCAGCGAGCGCAACCTCGCCGAGATCTTCCGGGTGGCCCGGGGACGGGCCCCGCACGTGCTGTTCTTCGACGAGATCGACGCGCTGGGACAGAAGCGCTCGCACCTGACCCACGCCTCCAGCCTGCGCAACACGGTCAACCAGCTGCTCACCGAGATGGACTCGCTGTCCGGGCGCAACGACGGGGTCTTCGTGCTCGGCGCGACCAACCACCCGTGGGACGTCGACAGCGCACTGCGTCGTCCCGGCCGGTTCGACCGCATGCTGCTGGTCCTGCCACCCGACGCGCCGGCCCGGGCGGCCATCCTGCAGCGCAACCTGGAGCGCCGACCGCTGTCCGGGATCGACCTGGACCGGCTGGTCCGGGCGACCGAGCACTACTCCGGCGCCGACCTGGCCCACCTGTGCGACACCGCGGCCGAGCGGGCGCTGGCCGACTCGATGCGCACCGGCGAGGTGCGGCCGCTGACCATGCGGGACCTGCTGGCCGCGGCCAAGGAGGTGCAGCCCAGCACCGGCCCGTGGTTCGCCACCGCGCGCAACGTCGCGCTGTTCGGCAACGCCGACGGCAGCTACGATGACCTGGCCGCCTACCTGAAGAAGAACCGCAAGCTGTGACCGGCACGCCGGGCGCCGGGACCCCGGCCACCGAGTGGGCGCAGCGGGTCGAGCACCTGCGGGCGGTGGGTCGGCTGGACCGCGCCGAGGAGGTGGCCCGGACCGCGCTGGCTGCGAACCCGCAGGACCCCGCGCTGCTCGGTGCGCTGTCGGCGGTGCTGCTCAACGCCGACCGCCCGGCCGAGGGGCTGGCTGCCGCCGAGGCGGCGGTCGCCGCCCGGCCCGACGACGAACGCGCGCACCGGCTGCGGTCGCTGCACCTGGCCCGCCTCGGCCGGCACGCCGAGGCGGTCGAGGCCGCCGACCGCTGCGTCGCGCTGCTGCCCGACGAACCCGCCCCCGCCTCCGCCTACGCCCGCGCGCTGCAGGGGGCCGGTCGGCACCAGGAGGCCGTGCAGGTGGCCCACCGCGTGGTCGAGATGGCCCCCGACGTGGCCGGATCACACCTGCTGCTGGCCGACATCAGCAGCGAGCTGCGCGACCGCCGGTCCCGGGCGACGGCCCGCGCGGCCTACGAGCGGACCCTGCGCCTGGACCCCGAGAACGTCGTCGCCCGCCACGACCTGGCGCTGCTCGACCTGCGGGCCCGCCGGCCGGCCCGGGCGCTGCGCGGGCTGCTGGACGCCGGCCGGCTGGCCCCCGCCGTGCCCGAGGTCCTGCGCACGGTCACCGCGGTCATGTGGGTGCTGTCCTGGCGGCTGCGGTTGTGGTTGATCGTCGCCACGGTCGGCACGCTGGCCGCCGCCGGCACGGCCACCGGCTCCCGCACCGCCGGCGCGGTGGTGCTCGCCGCGTCGGCCGGGGTGGCCTGGTGGACCGCCCGCGACCTGCCGGCCCGGACCCTGCCGGTGGTCCGCGCGGCGGTCCGGGCCGACCGCCCGCTGACCGTCACCTACGTCGTGCTGGGGCTGTGCCTGCTGCAGTACGTGCTGGTCGTCGCGAGCGGGGTCGGGATGCTCGCCGCGGCGGTGTGGCTGCTGCTGATCGGTCTGGGCTGGCTCGCGCTGCTGGTCCGGTTCGTCCGGTGGCTGCGGCGCTGAGCAGCGGTCAGCGCTCGCGGCGCCGGGCCAGCACCTCGCGCAGCGGCGGCACCACCACGCCCTCGGCGGCCATCTTGCGGCGTGCCCGGCGGCGGGCGATGAGCACGCCCACCAGCGCGAGCACCCACACCGCGTACTGCACCGTCCAGGCCGCCCGGAAGGCCTCGGGGCGGTAGTCGCCGGAACCGACCGCGGACAGCACCACGCCGACCCCGAACGCCACCAGCAGGGACGCGGTGAAGCCGCCCACGTTGACGATGCCGACCGCGGCGCCGCGCCGGTGGTGGGGGTTGAAGGTGCGGGCGTAGTCGAACCCGATCATCGACGCCGGTCCGCCCAGCGCCAGCACGACCACCAGCAGCACCAGCAGCGGCCGCGGGGCGGGCGGCGGGACCAGCAGCACCACCGTCCAGACCAGGACGGTCGCCGCGATCACCGCGATCACCAGCCAGGACCGGCGCAGCGGGTGGCGGGCGGTGAACTCGCCGAACACCGGTCCGGTCACCAACCCGACCCCGACCAGCAGGGCCAGCAGCGCGCTCGCCGCGCCGGGCGACATCCCCTGCCCGGCCACCAGGTACGGCACGCCCCACAGCAGCGCGAACACCGTCCCGGAGAACTGGGTGCCGGTGTGCGTCCAGAGCCCGAGCCGGGTGCCGGGCTCGCGCCAGGAGCGGGCCAGGCCGTCGAGCACCTCGGCCGGGCCGGCGGCCGGCGGCGGCGCCGGGGCACCCGGCGGGCGGTCCCGCACCACGATCAGCACCGCGACCGCCACCGCGACCCCGAGCGCGGCCGCGGACACGAAGGCCGGGGTCCAGCCGGGCCCGTGCAGCAGGGCGGCCAGCGGCACCGCGGACAGCACCTGCCCGAGCTGGCCCAGCAGGCCGGTCAGCTGGGTCATCAGTGGCACCCGGCGGGCCGGGAACCACGCGGTGACGACCGAGAGCACGCTGATGAAGGTCAGCGCGTCGCCCGCACCGACCAGCACCCGGGCCGCGACGGCCAGCGGCAGCCCGGTCGTCAGCGCGAGCAGCAGCTGGCCGGCGGCCATGGTCAGCGCGCCGACCGCGACCAGCCGCCGGGCCCCGAACCGGTCCAGCAGCAACCCGACCGGGATCTGCAGCGCCGCGTAGACCAGCAGCTGGAGCACCACGAAGCCGGAGAGCACGGCCGGTGAGGCGCCGAAGCGGTCGGCCGCGTCCAACCCGGCGACGCCGAACGACGTGCGGTGCATGACCCCGACCAGGTAGGCCGCCAGCCCGACGGTCCAGACCAGCCAGGCCAGCCGGGGTACGCCGGACCCGGGTGCCGGGGCGGGCCCGGTCCGGTGGGTCGTCGGGTCGGTCGCCGGGTGGGTGCTCGCCGGGTGGGTCCGGGCCTGGTTGGTCGCAGTCATCTCGACCGCCCATGGTGCGCCGCGACCACCGGGAACCGGGCCCGGGTGCGGCCCGGCTCACCCCGACGGGCCGGTGAGATCGGGCACGTCGGCACCCGGCGGTACCGCGCCGAGGACCCCGTGTCGTCGGCTCGACACCGCCGGGCTGAGCGTCCACGCGGACCCGCTGCGCATTTCGGGCGCCGGGGCGGGATGCTGTGCACCTGCATCCACGTTGTCCCTGACGGGTCCGCCCGACGACGGCGGCCCGGCCCACGCCGCCGACCCGAGCGGCGGGAGGGGCGACGTCCGGTCCGGCGGTGCAGCCGGGAGGCTGTGGGCGCCGGATGATGTCGGACGGGTGACGGACGAGGCGGAGGTGCGCGGTGCTGGAACCGACTGGGCTGTACGAGGTGGCGGCGGATGCGCCGCAGCTGGACGGGCCGGTGCTGCTGGTCGCCCTGGAGGGCTTCGTCGACGCCGGCAACGCGGCGCGGCTGGCGGTGGAGACCCTGCTGGAGGGCCGCGATCCGGCGAAGGTCGTGCGCTTCGACGTCGACCAGCTGGTCGACTACCGGGCGCGGCGACCACCGCTGCGCTTCGAGACCGACCACTGGGCCGACTACACCGCCCCCGAGCTGGACGTGGTGCTGCTCTCCGACACCGGCGACACCGACTACCTGCTGCTCGCCGGCCCGGAACCGGACGTGCAGTGGGAGCGGTTCTGCGCGGCGGTGGAGCAGGTCGTGCGCCGGTTCGGGGTCCGGCTGGTGATCAACCTGACGGCGATCCCGATGGCCGTGCCGCACACCCGCCCGATCGGGGTGACCGCGCACGGCACCCGCCCGGAGCTGACCGAGGGCCACGAGGCCTGGTTCGCCACCGCGGAGGTGCCGGGCAGCGCGGTCGGGCTGATGGAGCTGCGGCTCGGCCAGGCCGGCCTGGACGCGATGGGCTTCGCCGTGCACGTGCCGCACTACCTGGCGCGGGCGGAGTACCCGCACGCCGCGCGGGTGCTGCTCGACCACGCCGGGATGGCCGCCGGGCTCTACCTGCCCACCGGGTCGCTGACCCGGGCCGCCGAGCGGGCCGACGCCGAGATCGCCGAGCAGGTGGCCGGCTCGGACGAGGTGGCCCAGGTGGTGCAGGCGCTGGAACGGCAGTACGACGTGGTCTCCAGCGGCCGGGGCCAGCGTCCGGGCGGGGAGCTCGGCGGGCAGCTGCCCAGCGCCGACGAGCTGGCCGCGGAGGTCGAGCGGTTCCTGGCCGACCAGGACGGCGAGACCGGCGAGGACTGGCCCGACCAGCAGGCGCCGCCCCGACCCGGGGCGTAGCGTCGGCGGCCGTGAGCCGACCCGTCGACTTCTTCCTGGACCCCTCCTGCCCGTTCACCTGGGCCGCCTCCCGCTGGATCAGTGAGGTGGCCGAGAGCGGGGCCGCCGCCGTCAGCTGGCGGCTGATGAGCCTGGGCGTGCTGAACGAGGGCCAGGAGATCCCCGAGCAGTTCCGGGCGGGGAGGGTGCAGGCCGCCCGCGCACTGCGCGCCCTGGTCGCCGCCGAGCGCACCGGCGGCAACGACGCCGTCGCCGCGCTCTACGCCGCCCTCGGCGCCCGCCTGCACGGCGCGGGCGAGCCGCTCACCGACGAGGTGATCGCCGCGGCCGTGGCCGAGGTCGGACTGCCCGGCACGGTCGCCGAAGCCGTGGCGGACGAGGGACTGGACGCCGCGGTCCGGGCCAGCCACGACGAGGGCCAGGCCGCGGTCGGGCAGGAGGTGGGCAGCCCGATCCTGCGGATGGACGGGGTCGCCTGGTTCGGCCCGGTGGCCGCGCCCGCCCCCACCGGCGCGGAGGCCGCCCGGCTGTTCGAGGCGCTGACCCTGCTGGCGCAGGTGCCGTCCTTCAGCGAGCTCAAGACCGCCCGCGGCGAGCTGTAGCGCCACCGACGCCGCGGAGCTCGCGCAGCCCGTCGTGGCTCGCGCAACCCGTGATGGGCCCCGCAGCCCGCCGGCGGGTCGCGCGGGCACCAGCCGATCTGCGCGGCCCGACGGTCTGCCTGACCCCCGCCGCGGCGGGGGTCAGGGGGTCAGGACGACCTTGCCGGTGACCTCCCGGGCGTCGATGCGGGCCAGCGCCGTCGCCGCGTCGGCGAAGCCGAACGTGCCGCTGATGATCGGGTCCAGCGCCCCCGACCGCAGGTGCGGCACCAGCTCCTCCCACTGCCGCGCCACGTAGCCGGGACGGCCCAGCACGTAGGCCCCCCAGCCGACGCCGACCACGTCGATGTTGTTCAGCAGCAGCCGGTTGACCCGCACGGTCGGGATGTCACCCGCGGTGAACCCGACGACCAGCAGCCGCCCGTCCGGGGCCAGGCAGCGCAGCGAGTCGGTGAACCGGTCCCCGCCCACCGGGTCGACCACGACGTCCACCCCGCGGCCGTCGGTGAGCCCCTTGACCGCGTCCCGGAAGCCCTCGACCAGCACCGTCTCCTGGGCGCCCGCCGCGCGCGCCACCTCGGCCTTGGCGTCGGTGGACACCACCGCGATCACCCGGTTGCCCAGCGCGGCGGCCAGCTGGACCACCGCGGTGCCGACGCCACCGGCCGCCCCGTGGACCAGCACCGACTCGCCCTTGGTCAGCCGGCCCCGGGCCAGCAGGGTGAAGTGCGCGGTCAGGTAGTTCATCGGCAGGCAGGCGCCGGCGGCGAAGGAGACCTCGTCGGGCAGCGCGAACACCCGCTCCGCCGGGCACGCGACGACCTCGGCGAACGCCTGCTGGCCGGGGAACACCGCGACCCGGTCGCCCGGCGCGAAGCCCGACCCGTCCGGTGCCCGTCGGACCACCCCGGCCGCCTCCGAGCCCAGCACGAACGGCAGCTCGGGCTTGATCTGGTAGAGGCCCTTGCTCTGCAGCACGTCCGGGAAGTTCACCCCGGCCGCGCGGACGTCGACCAGCACCTGGTCGGGCCCGGCGTCCGGCTCGGGCACCTCGCCGACCTCCACCGCCGAGGGACCGTCCAACCGCACCACCCGCACCGCGCGCACCATGGATTCCTCTCCGTCGAGCACCTGGTGGCCATCATGGTCACGCCGGGGTGCCCGGCGCGAGCCCCGGGCGTT
>DASQMQ010000152.1:0-4360 GCA_035645455.1 Pseudonocardia sp. | reverse complement strand
TCCCCGGCGAGGACCTGGCCGGCTGCTACGGCTCCGGCCCGTTCGTCAGCTGGTACTGCGGCCACCCCGATCACGTCGGGCTGGCCCCCCGGCTGGACCACCCGGGCGTCGTCGTGGTCGGCGCCGGCAACGTCGCGCTGGACGTGGCCCGGGTGCTGGCCCGCGACCCCGGCGAGATGGCCGGCACCGACGTCCCCGACCCGGTGCTGGACCTGCTGCGCACCAGCGCCGTGCGGGACGTGCACGTGCTGATCCGGCGGGCGCCCCAGCACGTCCGGTTCACCCCGGCCGAGCTGCGCCAGATCGGCGAGCTGTCCGGCGTCGACGTGCTGGTGCACGACGACGGGTTGCTGGCCGCCGGGGTGCCCGAGCCGGACGACCGCCGGCAGCGGCAGAACCTGGAGATCCTGCGCCGCTGGGCGGCCGAACCGCCCTCGGGTGGCGCGCGGCGGATCCACCTGCGGTTCCTGCGCAGCCCGGTCCGCATCGACGGCGCCGGCGGGCGGGTGGCGGCGGTGGTCGCCGAGCGCAACGCGATCGACGACCAGGGTCGCGTCCGGGGCACCGGCGAGCCGGAGGTGCTGGACGCCGGGCTGGTGGTGCGGGCCATCGGGTACCGCGGCGAGCCGGTGCCGGGCCTGCCGTTCGACGAGGACAGCGGCACCGTGCCCAACGAGGCGGGCCGGGTCGTGCGCGACGGGCAGCCGGTGCCCGGCGCCTACGTCACCGGCTGGATCAAGCGCGGCCCGACCGGGGTGATCGGCACCAACAAGTCCGACGCCGCCGAGACGGTGGCCGCGGTGCTGGCCGACCTGCCGACGCTGCCGGCGCCGGCGCACCCCGAACCGGAGGCGCTGCGGGCCACGCTGGCCCGGTACGGGATCCGACCGGTGGACTGGAACGGGTGGCTGCGGGTCGACGCCGAGGAGGTGCGCCGGGGCGGGACGCGCGCGGCCGAGCGGGTCAAGGTCGCCGACCTCGCCGAGATGCTGGCGCACGCGCACCGCGAGCCGGCCCGCTGACCGGGGCCCGGCGCCGCTGAGGCGGCGCCGGGCGGCCGCTCAGTACGGCTCGACCGAGAGGACCGCGGGCAGCGCGCCGATCAGCTCGGCGAAGCTGGCCGACTCGTCCGCGGTGAGGGAGACCGTGCAGGTCACCGAGCTGTAGGGGACACCGTCGCGGACGTCGACGGCGAAGTCCCGGACCGGGTAGCCGCACTGTCGGAGGGCGTCACCGACGCACAGGACGCCGTTCATCCCGCCGGTCGTCACGATCTCGTGGCGGCGCTGCAGGCGGGGCGAGTAGGTCGAGCGGGGGGAATGAGCGAGAACAGTCATGATCGGCTCCGTTGGCGGCGGGTGCTGCGGTGTGCAGGGAACCCGAGCCAGGCCTCGGTGGTGGGGAGTAGCGCGCCGGCGGCCTGGCTCAGCCGACGCGCGGCGGTACCGCCGCGTCGAGAACGAAGGCGATGCGCATACCGATCACTGTAGCGCGGGTCACGCCGGCGGCGCTGCCCGCCCCGGGCGGCGGACCACGGTCGTGCACCCGACGACAGCGCCCCGCGGACCGGCGGTCCGCGGGGCGCGGTGAACGGAGTGGACGGACGCAGCGGCGGTCAGCGGCGCACGCTCCGCCGGGTGCCGACCCCGGCCAGGTGCAGGGCGACGCAGAGCAGACCCGCGATGACCAGCACCTGGCTGGTGATGATGTCGAGCGAGATGCCCGCGAGCTGGAAGATCAGGGCAAGACCGAACAGCACAGCAGCGACGATCGCGACCATGTCGTGTCCCTCCGGAACGATGCAGTCGGGTGTTTCCCGGTCACCGCACAAGTGCCCGATCGGGTGGCCCGGCCAAACCGTCGTGACCCACTCGTTGCACGGTGGAACCGGTCGGCCGAACTCGACTGCTCCATCCGGTCAGCGCGGCGCGGTCGGAGGTCGCTCTCCGTGCTGTCCAGCCGTCCGGAGCACCTCGATCGCCGGGGCGAACAGGTCGTCGGCGTGCCGGTAGGGGGCGTAGAAGCTGAACCGGTCGACCGCGCCGCCCCAGCGTTCCAGCACCGCGGCACCCAACCGGTCGGGCTCGGCGGTGACCGCGAACGCGTCGAGCACCTCGTCGTCGACGAGGTCGCCCATCCGCTGCCAGCGGTCGGGCTGGGCGCTCTTGGACAGCCGGTTGAGCTCCACCCCGAGCTCGCCCCAGCCGTGCAGCTCCAGCACCGGGCGGTAGGCGGGGGTGCTGCCGTAGAAGGCGATCTGCTGCCGCACGCCGCGGGCGGCCTCGGCCATCTCCTCCTCGGTCGTCCCGGACACCACGAACCCACCGAAGCTGATCGAGAAGTCGGCCCGCTCGCGGCCGGCCGCGGCCAACCCCTCGCGCACGATCGGCAGCGTCCGCTCGGTGAGGTAGCGGGCGGTGGTGAAGCCGTGCGGCTGCAGGCCGTCGCACACCTCGCCGGCCGTGCGGGTCATGTGCTCCCCGACCGCGGCCAGGTACACCTCCGGTGGCCCCCACGGGCTCGGTTCCGGGCTGAAGAACGGGGTCATCAGGGTGTGCGAGTAGAAGTCGCCGCGGAAGTCCAGCTTCGCGCCGTCGTTCCAGGCCGCCCAGATCGCCCGCAGGGCCTGCACGTACTCCCGCATCCGCGGTGCCGGGTGGCTCCAGGGCATGTGGAAGCGCCGCTCGATGTGCGGCTTGACCTGGCTGCCCAGGCCGAGCAGGAACCGGCCCCGGGACAGCACCTGCAGGTCGTGCGCGGTGTGCGCGACGGTCATCGGGCTGCGGGCGAAGGCCACCGCGATCCCGGTGCCCAGCGCGACCCGCTCGGTGTGCTCGGCGATGAGCACGTGCGGCAGGAACGGGTCGTGCGCGGTCTCGGCGGTCCACAGCCCGTCGTACCCGGCGGCCTCGCGCCCGCGGACCTCGTCGGCCAGCTCGGCCAGCCCGGTGCTGCCGACCCCGACATCGACCTTCATCGGCCGCTCCTCTCGTCACTGTCCTCCGATCATGACCGACGCGGGCGGGGGAGCGCAGGCCCCGGTAGCGTCGCCGCCCGTGACGTCCCCCGACCTGCAGCTGCCGGCCGGCCGCGCCGCGTCCGGCTGGGCGCTGCTGACCCTCCCGGTGGCCGCCGCGGTCGCGGGGGTGGCGCTGGCGGGGCACGCGCTCGTGCTGGCGCTGTGGCCCGATGCGCACATCCTGCTGATCGACCTGGAGGTCTACCGGGCCGGCGGCCGGTTCGTGCTGGACGGCCGCCCGCTCTACACCGGCGGCGTCGTGCTGGACCTGCCGTTCGTCTACCCGCCGGTGGCCGCGGTGCTCTTCGCCCCGCTGGCCCTGGTGCCGATGCCGGTGCTCAAGGTGCTGTGGACCGCGCTCGGGCTCGTCCTGCTCGGGTACGTGGCCCGGCGGTGCGCCCGGGTGGTCGGCGTGCCGGCCGGGCGGGCCGCGGTGGCGGCCACCGTCGTCCTGGTGGCCCTGGCGACCTGGCTGGACCCGGTGCGCACCACCCTCTACCTCGGTCAGATCAACATCGTGCTGCTGGCGCTGGTGCTGGGCGACCTGCTGGGCCGCCGGGACAGCCGCTGGCGCGGGGTCGGGCTGGGCCTGGCCGCGGCGGTCAAGCTGACCCCGCTGCTGTTCGTGGTGCTGCTGCTGATCCAGCGCCGGTTCCGGGCGGCGGCCACGGCGGTGCTGACGTTCGCGGCCGCGGCGCTGCTCGGTGCCCTGGTCGCGCCGGCGGACTCGGTGACCTACTGGCTGCGCGGCACCTTCGCCGCCGCCGACCGGATCGCCGCGGTCGACGGCGACGCCAACCACTCGGTCAACGGGCTGGTCACCCGCCTGCTCGGGCCCGGTCCGGTCGCCACGGTGGTCTACCTGCTGGCCGCCGCGGCGCTGGTCGCGACCACCCTCCTGCTGGCCCGCCGGGCCCTCGCCGAGGGGGACCGGCTGCTGGCGGTCAGCCTGGTGGGGCTGTGCTCGGCCGCCGCGGCCCCGTTCGCCTGGTCGCACCACTGGGTGTGGGTGGTGCCGTTGCTGGCCGCACTGGCCGCGCGCGCCGCCGCCGGCTCCCGGCGGGCAACCGTCCTCGCGGTGCTGGCCCTCGCCACCACCCTCGCCGTCGTCACCCGCGCCCCCGGCCCCGACGTCGGCCCCATCCCCAGCACCGGCCTGATCTCCCTGCTCCCCGACGCCTACCTCCTCCTCTTCCTGCTCCTCCTCGCCCTCCTCCCCATCCCGTCGAGAACGAAGTTGTCGTGATCAACAGGCCCTGTTGATCACGACAACTTCGTTCTCGACGGAACGGCCACGGGGTGGCTGCCGGTACGCCAGGGTGTGCGGCATGGACGGTCCGT
>DASQMQ010000151.1:0-3405 GCA_035645455.1 Pseudonocardia sp. | reverse complement strand
AGAACCCGGTGGAGTACGAGGGCACCTACCCGCTGCCCGAGGCCCAGCTCGACCGCTTCCAGCTGAAGCTGACGATGCCGCTGCCCGGGCGCGAGGACGAACTGGCGATCCTGGCCCGGCACGCGGCCGGGTTCGATCCCGGGGACCTGGCCGACATCGAGCCGGTCGCCGGCCCGGCCGACCTGGCCGCGGCCCGGGCCGCCGTCGCCGCGGTGGCGGTGCACCCGGACGTGCTCGGCTACATCGTCGACGTCTGCCGGGGCACCCGGTCGGCCACCACGACCTCGCTCGGCGTCTCGCCGCGCGGCGCCACCGCGCTGCTGGCCGCCGCCCGGGCCTGGGCCTGGCTGTCCGCCCGCGACTACGTGACCCCCGACGACGTCAAGGCGCTCGCCCCGGCCACCCTGCGCCACCGGCTGCGGCTGCGCCCCGAGGCGGAGCTGGACGGGGTGACCGCGGACGGCGTCGTCGACGGGGTGCTGGCCGCCGTGCCGGTCCCCCGCTGAGTCGTGGCGCTCACCGGGCGCACCGCGCTGCTCGCGGCGCTCGGCGCGCTCGTCGTCGGGGTGGTGCTGCCGGGCTGGTGGGGGCTGGTGGCCGTGCAGGGGGTGCTGGCCGCCGGGGTGCTCGCCGACCTGGCGCTGGCCGCCGGGGTCCGCGGGCTGCACCTGACCCGGTCCGGGGACACGGCGGTGCGCCTGGGCGGCGAGGCCACGGTGCACCTGGTGGTGCACAACCCCGGACCGCGGCCGCTGCGCGGGGTGCTGCGCGACGCCTGGCCGCCCAGCGCCGGAGCCGACCCGACGCGGCACGACCTGCACGTCCCCGCCGGGGAACGGCGCCGGCTCACGGTGACGCTGCGCCCGACCCGCCGCGGCGACCGGCGGGCCGCGCGGGTCACGGTGCGCTCGGTCGGGCCGCTGGGGCTCGCCGCCCGCCAGGGCGCGCACGAGGTGCCCTGGTCGGTGCGGGCGCTGCCGCCGTTCACCTCGCGGCGGCACCTGCCCGCGCGGCTGGCCCGGCTGCGCGAGCTGGACGGGCGCACCGCGGCGATGGTGCGCGGGCAGGGCACCGAGTTCGACTCGCTGCGCGCGTACGTGGCCGGTGACGACGTCCGGTCGATCGACTGGCGGGCCAGCGCCCGGGCGCCGGAGGTCGTGGTCCGCACCTGGCGCCCGGAGCGCGACCGGCACCTGCTGCTCGTCCTGGACACCGGCCGGACCTCGGCCGGGCGGGTCGGGGACGCGCCGAAGCTCGACGTGGCGATGGACGCCGCGCTGCTGCTGGGCGCGCTGGCGTCGCGGGCGGGCGACCGGGTGGACCTGCTCGCCTACGACCGGGCGGTGCGCGCCGGGGTGGTCGGGGCCGGCCGCCGGGAACTGCTGCCCGCGCTGGTCGAGGCGATGGCCGCGGTGGAACCGGAGCTGACCGAGACCGACGTGCCGGGGCTGGTGTCCACCGTGCTCGGCCGGGCCCGGCAGCGGTCGCTGGTCGTGCTGTTCACCGGGCTGGACGCGGCGGCCGTCGAGGAGGGCCTGCTGCCCGGGCTGGCCGCGCTGACCGGGCGGCACCGGGTGCTGGTCGCCGCCGTGGCCGACCCGCGGGTGGCCGAGATGGCGGCCGGGCGCGGCGACTCGACCGCGGTGTACGGGGCGGCGGCGGCCGAGCAGGCCCGCGCCGAGCGCCGCGCGGTGGCCCGCCTGCTCGACCGCCGCGGGGTGACCGTCGTCGACGCCGCCCCCGACGACCTGGCCCCCCGGGTGGCCGACGCCTACCTCGCCCTCAAGGCCGCCGGCCGCCTCTGACCGTCAGGCGGCGGTGGGGGCGGCCTCGCCGGCGTCGGCGGCGGCGAGGTCGCCGGTCTCGCCGGCCCGGGCCGCGCGCCGGCCGAGCGTCCACACGTAGGCCAGGAACAGCGCCTCGGCCAGCACCCCGATCCCGATCCGGGCCCAGGTGGGCAGCCCGGACGGCGTCACGAACGCCTCGATGACCCCGGACACGGCCAGCACCGCGGCCACCCCGAGGGCCATCCCGACGGTGGCCCTGGCCTGGGCCGCGACCGCGACCGCGCGGGGCAGCGGGCCCGGGTCCACCACCGTCCAGCCCAGCTTCAGCCCGGCCCCGGCCGCGACGAACACGGCGGTGAGCTCCAGCAGCCCGTGCGGGGTGATCAGCCCGAAGAACAGGTCCAGCCGGCCCCCGGCGGCCATCAGGCCACCGGTGACCCCGATGTTGACGACGTTGACGGCCAGCACGAGGACCACCGGCACCAGCAGCACCCCGGCCACCAGGCACAGCGCCGCGATGTAGGCGTTGTTCGTCCAGACCTGCGCGGCGAACGACCCGGCCGGCGCGGCGGAGTAGTACTGCTCGAAGTCGACCTCGACGAGCTGCCGGACCTCCGCGGGCGTCGCGATGCTGGCCTGCACCTGCGGGCTGCCGGCCACCCACGCCCCGACCAGCCATGCGACGGCCAGCGAGAGCGCCGCGGTCCCGAGCCACCAGCGGCGGCTCAGGTACAGCGCGGCGGGGAAGCCGGCCACGGCGAACCGGGCGGCGTCGCGCCAGGCCGGCGCCGGGGTCCCGGTGACCGCCGACCGCGCCCGGGCCACCAGCGTCGACAACCGGCCGACCAGCGCCGGGTCCGGCGACGACGACCGGATGGTCGACAGGTGCACGGCGGTGCGCTGGTAGCGGGTGACCAGCTCGTCGGCCTCCGGGCCGGACAGCCGGCGGCGGTCGAGCAGCTCGGCCAGCCGCCGCCACTCGCCGTCGTGGGCGGCGGCGTAGGCGTCGACGTCCATGCTGTGCCCCTCCCCCGTCGGCGGCACAATAGCCGGGTGGCCGACATGATCACCGGGGACGGCGTGCTGGTCGAGCTGCGGCCGGCCCGGCTGGCCAGCCGCTCGCTCGCCTTCGCCGTCGACCTGGCGGTCATGCTCGCCGGTTTCGCGGCCCTGCTGCTGGTGTTCACCGCGACCGGCGCGCTGGGCGAGTTCGACCTGGCGCTGACCGCCACGATCGGGGTGGTCGTCACGGTCTCGGCGTTCATCGTCTACCCGGTGACGGTCGAGACGCTCACCCGCGGCCGGTCGCTGGGCAAGGCGGCCCTGGGTCTGCGGGTGGTGCGCGAGGACGGCGGCCCGATCCGGTTCCGGCACGCCCTGACCCGGGGGCTGGCCGGTTTCGTCATCGACTTCGGCGTGCTCAGCGCGTTCTGCGGGGTGATCGGACTGATCTCCTCGCTGGTCTCGGCGCGGGGCAGGCGGGTCGGCGACGCGCTGGCCGGCACCGTGGTGGTCCGCGAACGGGTGCCACGGGTGGCGAGCGAGCCGGTGCCGATGCCGCCCGCGCTGGCCGGGTGGGCGCGGTCGCTGTCGCTGTCGCAGCTCCCCGACCCGCTGG
>DASQMQ010000150.1:0-1861 GCA_035645455.1 Pseudonocardia sp. | reverse complement strand
TTCGGTGATCGCCGAAGGTCCACCGGCGGCCGCCGGATGGCTGCCGGTCGTCCTCGTCGTGCTGACCGCCGTGCTGGTCGCCGCCCGCCGTCGGCGCCGGGCCCGGCCCGGCGGCGAACCGCCCGCCCGTCGCGGGGCGGCCGTGCTCGTGGTCCTCGCCCTGGTCGGCGGCTCGGTGCTGCTCGGCCAGACCGCCTCGGCCCAGCCGTTCAGCTGCAAGGAGTCCCCCGAGCCGGACCGGCCGGGCACCGGCCTGGTCGGCTCGCTCGACCCGCCGCGCGCGAGTAACGGTGAGATCGGCAGCGTCTACCGCGAGGTCGGCTACGCCGGCCTCATCTGGCACAACTACGACCTCGGCTGCGCGGGCACCGCGGTGTTCAACCCGGCCTCCACCACCGACACCTGGCTGGGCAACCAGGCCTTCAACGTCGCCAAGTTCACCGTGGGCGGGGTCAACTGGGCGCACTACCTGATCGCCGACGGCGGGGAGCTGCTGTCCCCGCTGGACGGCCTGATCGGCGACGGCACCCGGGCGATGTACGACACGGTGTTCACCACCTGGATCGGCCCCGCCCTGCTGGTGCTGGCCGTGGTGCTGCTGGTCCTCGCGCTGCGCGGGGACCTGGCCCGGCAGGCCCAGCGGGCCGCGTTCGGCGTGGTGGCGTTGGTCGTCGGCGCAGCCGCCTACCTGGCCCCGGTCGACTGGGCCAAGGCGGCCGACCCGTTGCTGCTCGACGGGGTCACCCAGATGCAGGAGGGGTTCCTGGGGCAGGTCGGGCTGGGCAACCGGGACACCCTGCCGACCGTGCTGACCGACCAGGTCGTCTACCAGAACTGGCTGCGCGGCGTGTTCGGCGCGCCCGACGTGCCGCAGGCCGAGGAGCTGGGGCGCGACCTGCTCCGCGCGCAGACGTTCACCAAGCCCGAGGTCGCCGAGGGCCGGGACACCCTGGACCTGGCCGAGCAGAAGAAGGCCGACTTCGCCGCCATCGCCGACCGGATGGGCGACCGCTACCCGTACTTCCAGGGCACCGCCGGGAGCCGGACCGGGGCCGGCCTGCTGGCCGTGGTGCAGGCGCTGTGCATCGCGCTGTTCCAGCTGCTGAGCAAGGTGCTGGTGCTGGTCGCCATGCTGCTGCTGCGGCTGCTGGTGATGACCGCGCCGGCCATCGCCGTGGTGGCCATCCTGAAGCCCGACGTGCTGCCCGCGCTGCTGCGGGTGGCCGGGGCGGCGCTGGTGAACACGCTGGTGGTCGGCGCGCTGGCCGGCCTGCACGCGCTGCTGGTGGTGTCGCTGTTCCGGCCCGGGTCGGGGATCGACCTGTGGCTGGGGCTGCTGGTCACCGGCGTGGTGACCGTGGTGCTGTGGGCGGTGGCCCGCCCGTTCCGCCGGCTGGTGTCGATGGTGTCGCTGACCCGCGAGCAGTTCGGCGGCATCGTGCCGGGTGCGGGGTCCGGCTCGATGTCGCGGGTGTGGCAGCGGGTGCGTGGAGGTCCTGTGGAGGACCGCCAGTCGCGCTGGTGGAACGAGCGGCAGGCCGGCGCCGGCGGCTACGGCGACCCGGACAGCGTGCGGCCCGAGACCGACGCCGGTGCGGCCCGGGTACCGGCCCAGCGCCGCCCGGCGCGGCGGGCCGAGATCGAGGTCGTGCCCGCCCCGGCGGCGGTGCCCCCGGCCCGCCGGCCCGCGCTGCCGGCCGGCCCGGGCGGCATCGGGGCCGGGCGGAGCACGCCGAACGCCTACGACCCCTCCGAGGTCGACGACCGGGTCATCTACCGGCGCCCGGACGCCGTACCGCTGCGCCCCGGCGGCGCCCGCCCGGTGCAGGCCGAACTGGTGGACGGGGTGCCCGTGTACCGC
>DASQMQ010000149.1:0-3147 GCA_035645455.1 Pseudonocardia sp. | reverse complement strand
CCGGGCGCCGTCCAGGTCGGGGTGCAGCGGAGCCGCCGCGGGCAGGGCCCGGGCCTGGCGCAGGTACCAGCGCAGCTCCTGCAGCCGGCGCTGCACGCCGAACGCGTCGAACACCGCGGCGGCGGTCTCCGGGGCGTCGCGCCAGGTGCGGCCGCCGAAGGTCACCTGGGTGGTCAGCTGGCCGGCGCCGAAGCAGTCGTAGGCGGTGCAGCCGGGGTAGCCGCGCTCGACCAGGTCGGCGTGGATGCGGCAGCGGAAGTCGGTCCGCAGGTGCCGGCACGGGGTGCGGGGCGCCTTGTCCTCGGCGAAGTCGGCCGACGCGGCGAATCCCAGCACCGTGCAGCACAGCCCGGCGCACCGCGTGCAGTCGGCGCGCAGCTCGTCGGTGTCGGGCCGGCCGGCCCCGGCCGGGTCGGCGCCTGGCCCGTCACCACCGGACGGGTCGGCGCCCACCGGGCCGGCACCTGACCGGCCGGCACCGGAGCTCAGCGGGGGCAGGTCGCGGGGGGCGATCGGGGTCTCCGGTGGTCGCGGGCGGCCGGGACCTCCGGCCGCCCGCGACGGTAGCTCAGCCGGTGGGGCCCGGGTCCCGGCCGGTGCCGGGTCGCCGCACCAGGAGGGCGTGGCCCTGGTGCGGCTCCAGCCGCACCGCCACCCCGTGCTCCGCGTCGACGCTGCCCGCCGGGCGCGTGGTGAACATGTCGGTGACCGTGGCACCCGGCGGCAGGTGCGCCGAGTGCACCGTGCACGCCAGCTCGACGTTGGCGAAGTTGAGCACCGACAGGTGCAGCGCGTCGGGGTCGGGCAGCTGGTGGACCAGCACCAGCAGCCCCGGGTGCGGCACGTCGGGCACGTCGACCTGGCAGCCGGTGGGGATGCCGTAGCGGCTGCGCACGGCCAGGATGGCCTGCAGCTGGCGGGCGAAGCTGGCCTCGTCGGCGAGCTGGTCGGGCAGCGTGCCGTACAGCGAGGTCCCGCGCGGCATCCCGGCCGCGGACCGGGTGGCGGTCGGGTCGGCGCCCATCAGGTCGTGCGCGGCCCGGTGGATCCACCGGGTGTCGCCGTGGTCGAGCAGCGGGCCGACCTCCTCGGGCGGCAGTGTGAGCATCCCGCACAGGTCCCAGCCCGACAGCGCGAACACCCCCGGCTGCAGGCCGTTGAACATGGCCAGCAGCAGGTGGGCGCGCATGATCCGGGCGGTGGTCGCGGCGTCCACGGCGGTCAGGTCCGGCACGCCCAGGGTCGCCGCGATGACCGTCGCGGTGGTGCAGGCGATGCCGTTCGTGGTGAAGATCAGGTTGTACGGGGTGGCCGGGCCGGTGAGCCGCTCGCACAGGTCCCGGCGCACGCTCTCGGCCAGCTCGGCGCCGGTGACCGGGCCGCCGCGGTAGGTGTAGACGTCGTCGCGGTGGCCGGTGGACCAGTGCACCAGCTCGTAGGTGAGCTCGTCGTGGTTCTGCAGGGCGTGCACCAGCGAGGCCGGCTCGACGCCCAGCTCCAGCGACGTGCGCAGGGTCAGCCGGAGGAACTCGGAGTCCCCGGTGGCCAGGGCGTGGTGGTAGGCGGGCCGGTTGACGAAGTCGTAGGACAGGTCGGCGCCGGTCTCCGCGGTGGCCCGGATGTCGTCGATGGTCAGGTTCAGCTCCTGGAAGGTGAACCCGCCCAGCTTGCGCACCATGGACCCGATCAGGTGGTTGGCCGCCGCGGACAGCGGGTGGCCCTCCGACCAGGCCGGCAGCCCCTCGGCGCTCTTCTCCACGCCGAGGAACCCGTTGGCGTCCAGCCGCAGCCCGCCCGAGCCCAGGTCGGCCAGCGAGTGCAGGGCGTCGCCGATGACCAGGCGCATCCCGGCGAACGACGGGTCCAGCCAGTTGATCGAGGGCTGGCCGTCCTTGAAGTAGTGCAGGTACACCCAGCGCCGGGCGATCCCGTCGGTGCCGATCACCGGCGCGGTGGCGCTCCAGTTGGTCTCCTTGATCCCCTCGGTGTAGAAGATCACCCGCTGCAGCCGGCCGATGATGTAGCCGGCCTTCTCCAGCTGCTCCTCGGTGGCCGGGTCGATGTTGACCGAGTCCCGCCCGGGCGGGACCTCGGGCAGGATGCCCCAGTCCTCCGGGTCGATGTCGATCATGTGGTAGATGCCGGGGTAGTCGCCGTGCTTCATCTCGGCCAGCCGGAAGTCCGCGCCCTTGCCGGTGTGCCCGGGCACGATGTCGTCGATCACGGTGCCGCCGAACCAGGTGGCCATGCCGCACATCGCGCGGAACTCGACCTCGGTGCCGAAGGCCGGGTCGATCTCGGTGCTCATCCGGTCGAAGTGGCCGTCCACGCTCGGTGTGGTGGCCCACCCGGTGATCCCGCCGGCCCGCTTGACCGGCCCGGTGTGCACGGCCTCGATGCCGATCGTGGCGAACGCCTCCCACAGCCGCTCGTCGGCGAGCGCGGCCAGGAACGACTCCCCGGGGCGGGTGATGAACGACAGCGGGTAGGCGGTGAACCACACCGACGCCGTCTCCACCGCCGCCCGCGGGCTGGGGTTGGCGAACGGGTTCTGCCACATCGTGGCGTGGCCGGAGAACTGCCGGCTGATCTCGTTGGCGTCGGCCAGCATGGACTGGCTCAGCAGCCACGACAGGTAGGCCGGGTTGGTCCCGGTGGGCGCCCCGTCGGCGGGCACCGCGCGGCGGGTGAACGGCGCCCGCACCCGGGCCCGGTGGCGCAGGCTGCGCGGCCGGGCGGGGTGGAAGTGCTCGGCGTAGGTGATCTCGCTCGGCTCGTGGGGCGGTTGGTCGGGCATGTCGTACTCCGTGCGAGAAACGCCGTGCTCGCGCCCCCGGACGGGGACGGCGTCCGGGGTGGCACGTGGGTGGGTAGCGGCACCGTCGGCGCCACCGGGGTGAGCCGGATTGTTCCCGCCCGGCACCGGCGCCCGGCCCCGACCCGCCGGGACGCGCCGCGCCGCGCGCCTGCCGCGCCGAGCGGGCCGACCGGTCGGCCGGCGGCGGGCGGAGCACCTCGGCGTGGTCCCGGCGGGCGCTCCTCCGCGACCATCCGCCGCGACCTCTCCGGCGTCGGGGGCGGCCACCCACCCGGTCGCCCGGATCGCGACCGCGGCCACCGAGACGCTGCTCGGCCCGGCGGGCGCGG
>DASQMQ010000148.1:0-2814 GCA_035645455.1 Pseudonocardia sp. | reverse complement strand
CAGCACGGCTCCGGCGCCCAGTCCGACGAGGCCCTGCGGGTACAGCCGGCCGGCCGAGTCCAGTGCGAGCAGCGCTCCCCCGGCGCCGAGGACCAGCAGCACCGCGCCGACGGCCAGCAGGGAGCGGGCCTCCAGCACCGACGCCAGCGACATCCCGGCGATCCCGACCAGCACGCAGGAGACCGGGACGACCAGCTCGCCGAGGCCGAACGAGCCGAGCACCGTGCCGGAGACCGCCACCAGCGCCGCGGTGATGCCCAGTACCCGCAGCAGCCGCCCGCGCTCACCGCCGGGCAGCCGGGCGCCGTGGCCGTGCCGGCGGTGCAGGGCGACCACCAGCCCCGCGGTCACGCCCAGCCCGGCCGCCAGCACGACGGTGCCGACCCCGCCGTCCAGGGCGGCCGCGCCAACGGTCCACCAGAGGGCTCCGACGACCGGTTCGAGATACGGAACAGCGGGCTGGCGCATGGCTCCACGGTATCCGGGCGGGCCGCCCGGGTGCCGGCACCCCCGGGGGGCCCGGACGGATCAGTCCAGGTCGATGCGACCGGACCGGCGCAGCTGCACCCGGTAGCCGACGGGCAGGCTGGTGCCGGTGGTCTCGGCGACCGCCCGGGCGGCGACGGGCGCGGAGAACTCGATGCGCAGCACCGATTCCAGGGTCTCCCGGTCGGGGAACACCCACCGGGTGGCCACCCGGCGCAGCCCGAAGCCCTGCCGGGCGAAGAACCGCTCGACCGCCACCGGGTCGTAGTGCGGGATGTCGGCGCGCATCCAGTCGCCGTACGGCCCGACGGTGGCATCCAGGTCGACCACGGCGATCGCCCCACCGGGCCGCAGCACCCGGTGCGCCTCGGCGAGGCCGGGTTCGCAGCCCGGCCCGAAGAAGTACGCGGTGCGGGCGTGCACCAGATCGACCGCGGCGGCCGGCAGCGGCAACGCGGCAGCCCCGCCCAGCAGCACCCGCGCCCTGCCACCGACCCGCTGCCGCGCCCGGTCGACGAGCGGGGGGTGCGGCTCCACCCCGGTCACCGAGGCCGCCCCGGCGGCGAACACCGGCAGGTGGAAGCCGTCCCCGCAGCCGACGTCGAGCACGTCCAGCCCGGTCCACGGGGCCAGCTCGCGCAGCACGGCCCAGATCGCACCGTCCGGGTCCTGGGCGGCGTTCTCCCGCTCGTAGACCTCGGGCCAGTGCCAGATGTTCGGGCTGGGGATCGGCCGGTCGCGCGCCGACCTCGACCCGGCCCTCACCCGGAGCCGGGGACGACCACGCTGAGCACGGCCCACGCCACGACGGCGGTGGGCAGCAGCGAGTCCATCCGGTCCATCAGCCCGCCGTGGCCGGGCAGCAGCGAGCCCATGTCCTTGATCCCCAGGTCGCGCTTGATCAGCGACTCGACCAGGTCGCCCAGGGTGGCGCTGACCACCAGCAGCGACCCCGTCACCGCACCGGCCCACCACGGCCCGCCCAGCAGCAGGGCGACGCACAGCGCACCGGCGGCCATCCCGGCGACCTGGGAGCCGGCGAACCCCTCCCAGGACTTCTTCGGGCTGATCGTCGGCGCCATCGGGTGCCGCCCGGCGATCACGCCGGCCGCGTAGCCGCCGATGTCGGAGGCGATCACGCACAGCATGAAGGTCAGCACCCGGCCGAGGCCGTCCTCGGCCACCACCATCAGCGTGGCGAACGAGCAGAACAGCGGCACGTAGGCCGCGGTGAAGATGCCGGCGGTGACGTCCCGGACGTAGTGCGCCGAGCCGGCCCGCATCCGCCACAGCATCACCGCGAGCGCGGTGCCCGCGAACGCCAGTGCCTGCCCCGTCGTCCCGAACGGCCAGGCCAGCCAGACCATCGCCTGCCCACCGACCAGCAGCACCGGCAGCGGGACCGTGATGCCCGCGCCGCGGCGCAGCGCCCCGGCCAGCTCCCAGGTGGCGACGACCGTGGACAGCGCCAGTACCCCGACGAACGCGTGCCGCTCGAACAGCAGCGAACCCAGGATGACCGAGCCGAGGGCGAGCCCGACCGCGATCGCCGCGACCAGGTCCCGACCGGCCCGCGACGGGCGGCGCGCCGGGGGCACCACCGCGGGCAGGTGTTCGGACGACGAAGCGGTCACGGCGCCGCCTATACCTCGAGGAGCTCGGTCTCTTTGTGCTTGACCAGGTCGTCGATCTGGTGCACGTAGCGGTCGGTGGTGCTCTGCAGCTCCTTCTCGGCCCGGCTGACCTCGTCCTCGCCCGCCTCGCCGTCGCGCACGATGCGGTGCAGCTCGTCCATCGCCTTGCGCCGGATGCTGCGCACGGTGACCCGGGCGTCCTCACCCTTGCCGCGGGCGACCTTGACCATCTCCCGGCGGCGCTCCTCGGACAGCGCCGGGATGACCACCCGGATGATCTGGCCGTCGTTGCTGGGGTTGAGCCCCAGGTCGGAGTCCCGGATCGCCTTCTCCAGGGCGCGCAGCTGGCTGGTGTCGTAGGGCTTGATCACCGCCATCCGGGCCTCCGGGACGTTGATCGAGGCCAGCTGGTTGATCGGCGTCATCGACCCGTAGTACTCGACCACCACCCGGGAGAACATGTTCGGCGACGCGCGTCCGGTGCGGACGCTGGCCAGGTCGTCCTTGGCGACGGCCACCGCCTTCTCCATCTTCTCCTCGGCGTCGAAGAGCGTCTCGTCGATCACGACGTGCCTACCTTTCCCGGGGCGTGCTCACCAGCGTCCCGATCCTCTCACCCCGCACGGCGCGGGCGATGTTGCCCTCGACCAGCAGGTTGAACACGATGATCGGCATCTTGTTGTCCATGCAGAGG
>DASQMQ010000147.1:0-20373 GCA_035645455.1 Pseudonocardia sp. | reverse complement strand
GTAGCCGCGCTCCGCCAGGCCGCCGTCGCCGTCCATCCAGGCCACCGCGGCGCGCGCCGCCGCCTCCAGCTCGCGGGCCGGTGCGCCGTCCGCGGTGCGCTCGAAGTGCGCGCCGAGCAGCACCAGGAACAGCGGGGTGGCGTCCACGGTGCCGTAGTAGCGCGCGAACGGGACCTGCCCGAACCGGCTCAGCTCACCCGACCGGACCTCGTGCACGATCTTGCCGGGCTCCTCGCAGCGTTCCGGCCGGTACTCCCGGCCCTGGTAGTGCGCCAGCGTCCGCAGCGTCACCACGGCGAGCTCCGGGGCGTAGGGCAGGGCGGCGAGCGCGGTGATGATGCTGTCCCGCCCGAACAGCGTGAGGAACCACGGCGCGCCGGCTCCCACGATCCGGGCTCCGGCCTGCCCCGGTGCCGGGACCAGCAGCGACGCCAGGTCGTCGAGCCCGGCGCGGACGGCGCGGTCGAGGACCGGGTGGGTGATCGGGGGCAGCTCGAACCCGGCGCGGAACGCCTCGTCGCGCGCACGGCGGGCGACCACGACGGGTTCGGGGTCCGCGGGCCCGGGAACCGCGCCGGTCGACACCCGCACCGTCACCGTCTCCTCGGCCGCGGGGTCGAGCGCGACGCGCCAGCCCACACCGTCGCGGTCGCAGCGGCCCGCGTCGCCGGGCCACACCGTCGTGGTCCGCACGTAGCCCTCGCGCCGGTAGCGCAGCGCCAACCGCCGCGCCGTGACGTCCGCGGTGACGCTCGCCCCCGGTCGGGCGTACACGCGGTCGCCGCGCACCGCCAACTGGTCGGCGAAGTCGGCCGCCACGTCGTACCGGATCTCCAGGACCAGGGCGTCGACGCCGAGGTTGCGCACCCGCAGCCGCTCGACGAGCCCGTCGTCGTCCAGCACCTGGGTGCGGAAGACCACGAACGGCGGATCGGTGCCGCGGGGGGTCGACCGCACCAGCACCGCCTCGCCCGCCACCGCGTCCCGGTGCGCGGACAGGGTGGTCAGCCGCTCCCCGTCGACGAGCAGCCGCCACCGCGCCAGGTGCCGGGTGTCGTCGACGAACAGCCCGGCCACCCGGTCGGCCGGGACGTCGCCGGCGGCGTCGGCGATCAGGAACGTCGCACCGGCGACGAGGGCGGGCGAGGTGGTGGTCATGGTCGTCGCTGCTCCGGGTCCGTCGGTGGTTGGCAGACTGGTCCCGACCGATCCCCGAGCGGAAGGCCCGCGCCGTGCCGACGACAGCCGACGTCCTGGCGGTGGGCCTGGTCGGGGCGGGCCCGTGGGCCCGCGCGATGCACGCGCCCACGCTGGCCGCGGGGCCGGAGACCGCGCTGACCGCGGTGTGGGCCCGCCGTGCCGACGCGGCTGCCGCGCTGGCCCACGAGCACGGGGCGCAGGCCGCGGCGTCCTTCGACGAGCTGCTCGACCGGTGCGACGCGGTCGCGTTCGCGGTGCCGCCCGACGTGCAGGACGGGCTGGCGATCCGGGCCGCCCGGGCCGGGAAGGCACTGCTGCTGGAGAAGCCGGTGGCGCCCACGCTGGACCGGGCGCGGGCGGTCGCCGAGGCGGTCCGAGCGACCGGGGTCGTCTCCCAACTGGTGCTCACCAAGCGCTACCACCCGCGCACCCGGGAGTTCCTGGCCCGCGCCGCGGATTTCCAGACCGTCGGCGCCCGGTCGTGCTACCTGCACGGCGGCTTCCTGGGCGGCGACCAGGCCAGCCCGTGGCGGCTGGCCGAGCACGGCGTGCTGCTGGACCTCGGGCCGCACCTGCTCGATCTGCTCGACGCCGCGGTCGGACGGGTCGACACGGTGCGGGCGAGCGGCGACCCGACCCGGTGGGTGGAGCTGACCTGCGCGCACGCCGGCGGCGCCACCAGCCAGGCGTCGCTGTCCGGGTCGGTGGCGCTGCCGCGTCCGTCGACGGTCGTCGAGCTGTTCGGTCCGGCCGGCTCGCTGCGCTACGACACCGCCGGGATCGAGCACGCCGAGTGCTGGCCGGTGCTGCGGGCGGAGTTCGCGGCCGCGGTCCGGTCCGGGCAGGCGCCCCTGCTGGACGTGTGGCGGGGGGTGCGGATCCAGGAACTGCTCGACCAGGCCATCGGCTCCCCAGGGCGACCGACCGGGTAGCACACCGGGCTGTCGCCGCCGGGGCACCGGACCTCCTCGTCGCTGTTTATTCTTGATCGACAAGCATTAAAACGCTCGTCGCCGGGACTATTTTGTCAAGAAGGTAGCGCAATGATGGCTGCATCGGGAACGATCAGGGCATGGCTCTCGACGCTCCCGGCCTGTCCAGCGCCCCACCACTCGTCGTGACGCTCACTGCGCCCGGCCGGGTGGAGGTGCTGCCCGCCGGCCGCGAGCCGCTGCCGCCGGGGCACGTCCGCATCCGCACCCGCTACTCCGGCATCTCGGCGGGCACCGAGCTCACCCAGTTCCGCGGCACCACGCCGCACGCCGTGCGCGAGTGGCAGCCGGACCGGCGGATGTTCTCCGACCGGCCGGCCGCCGCCTTCTACCCCAACACCTCGTGGGGCTACAGCGAGGTCGGCGTGGTGGTGGAGCTCGGGGCGGACGTGGCGCCCGACGTGCTCGCGCCGGGCACCGCGGTGTGGGGCACGTGGGGGCACCGCGGCGAGGTCGTGCTGCCGGCGGCGGTCGTCGCCGGGCGCGTCCTGCCGGCCGCCGTCGACCCGGTGTGCGGCACCTTCGCCCGGGTCGGTGCCGTCGCCCTCAACGCCGTGCTGGCCGCCGACGTGCACGTCGGCGAGACGGTGGCGATCTTCGGTCAGGGCGTGCTCGGGCTGCTCGCCACGCAGCTGGCCACCAGCAACGGCGGCAGCGTCGTCGCCGTGGACGGGATCGCCGCCCGGCTGGCGCACGCGCTCGGCTGCGGCGCCGTGCTGGGCCTCGATCCGGCCACCACCGACGTGGGCGCGGCCTGCCGCGACATCACCGCCGGGCGCGGCGCCGACGTCTGCATCGAGATCAGCGGCTCCTACGCCGCGCTGCACGAGGCCGTGCGCAGCTGCGCACCCGGCGGCCGGGTCGTCGCGGCCGGGTTCTACCAGGGCGACGGCATCGGGCTGCGCCTCGGCGAGGAGTTCCACCACAACCGGGTGCAGCTGGTGCCGTCGCAGATCTCCGCACCCCCGCCGGGCCTCGCGCCGCGGTGGACGCCCGAACGCCTGCACGCCACGGTCATCGAGCTGGTCGCCGCGGGCCGCCTCGACGTGCTGCGGCTGGTCAGCGACGTGGTGCCGGTCCGTCGCGCCGCCGAGGCCTACGCGACGCTCGACGCCGACCCCGCCGCCGCCCTGCAGATCGTGCTCGACTTCGGAAGGGACGACCGGTGAGGCTCACCTGCCAGGAACAGCTGCTGCCCGGCGACACGCTGGCCGAGAAGTGGGAGGTCGCGCAGCGCCTGGGCTACGACGGCATCGAACTGCGCGGCCACGGCGGGCACCGGATCCGCGAGCGGCTGCCGGAGCTGCACCGGGCCCGCCGCGACGGCGTCGTGATGCGCACCGTCTGCGTGGACATGCCCCACTTCATCGGTGCGTTCGACCCGGACCTGCGCCGGGACGCGGTGGCCAACCTGCGCACCCAGCTGTCGGTGATCGCCGAGATCGGCGGCTCGTCCGCGATGACCCCCGCCTCGTACGGGATGTTCTCCCGCCGGCTCCCCCCGTTCACCCCGCCGCGCAACCCCGACGGCGACCGGGAGGTGCTGCTCGACAGCCTCGGCGAGCTGGGGCGCCACGCCGAGGCGGAGGGCGTCCGGATCCTGCTGGAACCCCTCAACCGCTACGAGGACCACATGGTCAACCGCCTGGAGCAGGCCGTGGAGCTCGCCGGGGCGACGGGCCTGGACGGCGTCGGCGTGGTCGCCGACTCCTACCACATGAACATCGAGGAGACCGACCCCGCGGCGGCGCTGCTCGCTGCGGCCGGCCGGCTCGCGCACGTCCAGGTCTCGGACTCCAACCGGCTCGAGCCCGGGGCCGGGCACCTGGACTGGTCAGCGTTCCTGGGGGCGCTGGAACGGATCGGGTACTCCGGCGACCTGGCCGTGGAGTGCCGGCTCTCCGGGCCCGCCGAGCTGGCGCTGGCCTCGGCGGCCGGCACCCTGCGCGGAGTGCTGACCCATGCCTGAGCGCACCGGCGACGAGCTGCTCTGGCGGTCCGCGGTGGCGGTGCTGCGGGGCAACTGGGAGCAGGAGTACACGGTGCCGTCCCGGCGGCTCTACCCGCACCAGTGGAGCTGGGACTCCGCGTTCACCGCGATCGGCTGGGCGCGGGTCGAGCCCGCGCGGGCCCGCAGCGAGCTGGAGTCGCTGCTGGCCGCGCAGTGGTCCGACGGGCGGGTCCCGCAGATCGTGTTCAACCCCCGCACGCCGCGCGACGCCTACTTCCCCGGCCCGGACTTCTGGCGCACCCGGGACCTGCCGGGCGCCCTCGGCCGGGAGACCTCGGGGATCGTGCAGCCGCCGCTGCACGCCCGGGCGGCCTGGGAGGTCCACCGCGCCGATCCGGACCCCGGCGCGGCTTTCCTGCGGCGGGTTTACCCCCGGCTGCGCGCCCAGCACGACTACCTGCTGCGGGAACGCTCCGACGGCGCCGGACTGGTCGTCATCGTGCACCCGTGGGAGTCCGGGCAGGACAACTCGCCCGCGTGGGACGTCGAGCTGGCCGGGGTACCGGCGGAACGCGGGGCGCGCGTCGACCGTCGCGACCTCCGGCACGTCGCGCCGGCCGAGCGGCCGACCGCGCAGGACTACGGCCGCTACGTCGCGCTCGCCGAGGCCTACCGGGACCGCGGCTACCGCGACGCCGACACGCTGCCCGAGCACCGGTTCGTCGTGGTCGACCCGCTGTTCAACGCGCTGCTGTGCTGGTCGGAGGAGGCGCTCGCGGACATCGCCGAGGTGATCGGCGAGCCGGCGCTGCCGCACCGCCGTCGCGCCGCGCAGATCCGCGACGCCGTGCTGGCGCGGCTCTACGACCCGGCCGCGGGGCACTTCTTCGCGCTGAGCGGCCCCGGCGGGACGCACCGGTCGGTCGAGCACACCGTCGGCGGGCTGGTGCCGCTGGTGCTGGACCTGCCCGAGGAGGTGGTCGACGCGCTGGTGCGCGGGGCGGTCGGGCCGCGCTTCGCGCTCAGCGACCGGGTGCCGCTGCCCAGCTACGACCTGACCGGGGACGCCTTCGACGCCACCCGCTACTGGCGCGGCCCGGCCTGGGTGAACACCAGCTGGCTGGTGCTGCGCGGCCTGGAGCGCCACGAGCGGTGGGCGCAGGCCGCGACCGTGCGCGCGGCGCTGCTCGCGGTCGTGCGCGCCGGAGGGTTCCGCGAGTACTTCGACCCGCTCAGCGGCGCGGGCCGCGGGTGCACCGACTTCAGCTGGTCGGCCGCGCTGACCCTCGACCTGCTGGCCAGTGCCGCCCGACCGCAGGCCCTCCCGGAAGCCGGCTGAGCCCCGTCCTCCCGCATCGGATCCACATCGGACCAGCGGGGTCGGGACCCGGGGACCGGCCGGCGCGGATCGGCTCAGATCAGGAACCGCTGCACGGCCAGGTCGAGCACGTCCTGGCGGCTGCGCGTGCCGTGGTCGGCGGCCAGGAAGTGGTTGCCGACCGCGAGCGAGAACGCGACCATGGCGCGGACCTCGACGTCGTCCTCGTCGGAGCAGAAGGCCGCGAACAGCGAGCGCGCGTAGTCCATCCGACGGTTGTCCACGCGGCGCAGGCGTTCGGCGACCGCCGGATCGCGGCGGGCCCAGTCGCGGACGGCGAGATCGACCGGTAGCAGGTCCGCGGAGAAGGCGAGCACACCCGCTCTGCGCACCTTGGTCCGCGGGTCCCCGCCCTCGGTCTCGACGGCCTCGATCACCTCGTCGATGCTCATCCGCTCCCAGGCGTCGAGCATCTCCGCGAGCAGCGCGCCCCGATCGGCGAAGTGCCAGTAGAAGCCACCCCTGGTGACGCCGAGGGCCTTCGCCAACGGCTCGACCCGCACCGCGTCCGGGCCGCCGTCGGCCAGGGCCCGCAGCCCCACCTCGATCCACTTGCGCCGCGGGGTGCGCGTCGGGGCAGCCATCGACCCTCCTCCTCGGGTGCCGCGGCCGGCACCGCATCGAGCCTGCGTGGGCGTCGTCTGTGCGTCGAGCCTGCGTTGAGCCTGCGTTGACTCTGCCACCGGCCGTGCCTACGCTTCATCCATACATAACTGTATGGATGAAGAACGGATGAGGAGGCCTCGTGAAGCTCTCGCACACGGCCCACACGGCCCGCCCCTGGCGGATCCACGAGATCGCCCACGACTTCCGGGTGGAGGACGTGTGGGCGCTGCCGACTCCGGGCGGCCCGCACGACCTCCCCCGGCTCGTGGCGCTGATGACCTCCGGGAACGACCCGTCCCGGAACTGGTCACCGCCGGCCCGCATGCTCTGGCAGCTGCGGTGGAAGCTCGGCGCGCTGTTCGGCTGGGACGACGAGGACGCCCGCGTCGGCACCCGGGTGCCCTCGCTGCGCGAACGGATGCCCCCGGACCTGCGCGACGTCCCGACCGGCCCCGCCTTCTCGGCGCTCCCCTTCACCTCGCTGTACCAGTTGGAGGACGAGTGGGCGGCCGAGATGGCCAACCGGACCGTGCACACCGTCATGCACATCGGCTGGGTTCCGGACGGGGCGGGGGGCCATCGCGGCCAGATGGCCGTGCTGGTGAAGCCGAACGGCCTGTTCGGCACGGCCTACATGACCGCGATCGCGCCGCTACGGCACCGGGTCGTGTACCCGACGATGCTGACGAGCATCGGCCGGCAGTGGCGGACGACGTCGCCGAGCCGGTGACCGCGGTGGACACCAGGAGCACCGCTACCTGACGGCCGCGCTGACCCTGCACCTGCTGGCCGGCGCCGCCCGGCCGTGGGTCGTCCCGGAAGCGAGCTGACCCGCTCCGGCCGGCGGCCTCCGATCAGGGGCGGCGCCCGGCGAGGACGCAGAACTCGTTGCCCTCCGGGTCGGCGAGCACGACCCAGCTCGCCGCGCCCTGGCCGACGTCGGCGCGTCGAGCACCGAGGTCGAGCAGGCGACGGACCTCCTCGTCCTGCTCCCGGTCGGTCGGGGTGACGTCGAGGTGGAGCCGGTTCTTGACGGCCTTGCCCTCGGGCATCGGTCATCAAACGTAACCAGCCGGCTTGACGCGGTAACAGCATTGGGCCCGGTGGTCCTTACTCACCTAACGGGACCTGCCGGGCCGGACACGGAAGGCTCGGTGCCGGTCTGTCGAGGTTGGCCAGGTTGCGGTCACAGTGCCGATTCGGTGATCGAGAGCAGGCCCGATGCGAGGCTCTGGCTGTCATCGCCGTCACCGATCCAGCTGACGTGGCCGTCGGGCCGGATCAGCAGCGCAGTCCCAGCCGGGCGGTGCAGGGCGCTCAGGATCTGGTGCTGCGCGGGGAGCCGGTGGCGGACGACGGGCAGGCCGTGATCGACGACCACCTGCAGGAGTTGGTCGAGCGGCTGATCGCCCAGCCCGATCAGGACGAACCGGTCCGGCCGGAGCAGGTCGTGACTGGTGGCCCCGTCGGCCGCGATGGCGAGGGGCAGCCGGTCACCGACGGCGAGGTCGTCGGAGCCGCGCCTTGTCCGGTACGTCGCGCCGATCTGGGAAAGCAGCTCGAACGCGAGGCGCCGCCCTCGGTCGGTCATGTTCAGTATGCCCGGTACGGCTGGCATCAGGACGGACCGCAGCGCTCCCAGGACCGGCCCGCTGCCGGCCTGGATGGTGAATGCCCGGTCACTGGTGCGAAGGACGTGCTGGGCGACGCCTCGCCGCTCGTGGGAGTAGGTGTCGAGGAGGTGGTGCGCGCTGCCGGGCGCGCGGCGCAGCGCCAGGCCGAGCCGCCACCCGAGGTCGACGGCGTCGCCGATGCCGGTGTTCATGCCCAGGCCGCCGGCCGGGGAGTGGATGTGTGCGGCGTCGCCGGCCAGGAGCACTCGCCCGGCGCGGTAGGTGTCGACGACGCGGTGGTGGCTGCGGAACAGGGTGGCCCACTCGACGTCGACGATGTCGTGCTCGATCCGGAGACCGGCCAGCAGCGACCGGACCTGCGCGATGTCGAGCACGGGTCCACCGGTGGGACCGGCGTCACGGCCGAGGGAGCGCTGGACGTCGGCGGGGACGGTGCCCATGACCCGCCAACGGTCCTCGCCCGGAAGGGGCAGCAGCGCGAAGGTCCGACCGATCGTGACCGAGAGGTGGCCCCGCCGCCGCGACAGCGGGGTGCGCATGGCCAGGTCGCCGGTGAAGATGGCGGTCTCGTAGGTGTCGCCGACCAGTTCCAAGCCGACCTGCTCCCGGACGGTGCTGGCCGCCCCGTCGGCACCGACGACCCACCCGGCGTCGATCCGGTGCTCCGCCGCGTCCGGTGTTCGCAGGGTCGTTCGGACACCGTCCCCGGTCTGCTCGACCGTGCCGACACGGGAACTCCACCGCACCGGCACCGCGAGCTGCTCCGCGCGGTCGAGCAGCAGGTGCTGCAGCTTGGCCTGTTCGAGTATGAGCCCCTCGGGAAAGCTGGTCCGACCGCGCCCGTCGTAGGGAATGCTGCCGTGAGGGGTTGCCCCTCGGTGCACCTGGACGCAGTCGAGCAGGACTCCTCGTGCGCGGGCCTGTTCGGCGACGCCGATCCCGTGCAGCAGCTCGGTCGTGCGCGGATGGATCCACACGGCCCGGGACGCGCCGATCGGGGCCGGGTCGCGGTCCACCACGACGACCTGGGCGCCCCACATCCTCAGGACGATGGCGGTCGACAGGCCCACCGGCCCGGCGCCGACGACGAGCACGTCGGTCCGCTCCGGCAGTCGTTCGGTTGGGTCACCCATGATCACGCCTCCAGTACAGTACTGTTTCGTATCACAACGCTACAGTACAGTCTTGTTCAAGGACGGCGGAAGGGTGGAGCAGCGACCATGGCCACACACCCCTCGTCCCTTCCCGGCGATCCCCGGGTGGAGCGCAGCCGGGCCCGCGTGCTGGCGACCGCCGCCGATCTGCTGCGCACCGGCGGCGTCCGCGCGGTCACGATCGAAGCGGTGGTGGTCGCGTCGGGCGTCGCCCGGTCGACCATCTACCGGCACTGGAGCAGCAGGGCCGAGGTCGTCTCCGCGGCGATGGAGACGCTGCTCCCCGCCGCCGTCCCGCCCCGCTCGGATCCAGGAGCCGGTCCTCCGGACCAGGGCACCGTCCACGACCGGCTGTACGACGCACTGGCGCTCTTCGTCGGACCGAGCCGGCCGGGGGAGTCGGCCGGCCTGGTGCCGATGCTGCTGGTCGAGGCGGACCGGGACCCGGAGCTGTCCGGCTTCCGCGAGCAATTGCTGCACCGGATGACCGGCGGCGTGATCGACGCCCTGCGGCTAGCGGTGGCCGCCGGAGAACTCGCAGCTGGCCTCGACGTCGACGACGGCGTCGCCTGGCTGGTCGGGCCGGTGATCATGCGCCGCTTCGTCGGCCCCGCCGGTGCCGACGCCGCGTTCGTCCACCGGACCGTTGAGGCGTTCCTGCGTGCGAACGCCGCGCCCTCGTAGTCTGGAGGTGGGCCGGGGTCAACCGGCGCGCGAAGGTGTGCCGCAAGGACGGCGCGAACGACACCATCACCTGGCGCACCGGCACCGCCCGGCTGCTGCCCCGTCACGTGCAAGGCTGGTAGTCGAGGACCGCGCACCAGAACCGGGCGAGCGCGTGCGGATCGGCGCAGTCGATCGCCAGCTCGGTGAACCTGCTGGCCACGTCCGGACCTCCGTGGAGTAGCGGGCCGAGGGCACTGTGCCTGATGCGACCCCATGTGCGGCTGATGCTGACGACCTCGGACCGACCGATCGGGTGCAGGTCGCGCTCCTCGTCCGCGATGCCGTCCGCTGACACCCCGGTCGGGCACCCGACGGCGCCGCAGGTCCGTCAGCGCGGGGACGGCACCCCGGTCGCTGCGGCGTCGACGAGCGCGAGCAGCACCCGCTGCGGATCCTCGGCGATGCGGTTGAGCACGTAGAGCCACCACTCGGTGCCGTAGACGAGGTACACCTGCGTCGGGTGGCCGCGTTCGCGCATGCGGCGGATCTGCTCGACGCCGAGACCGTCGAGGACCTCGATCACGTAGGGCGCGCCGCGCAGGGATGCGGTGTCGACGAGGCGGTCGACGGCGAGGAGGCGGTCGATGTCGTGGGTGGCGATCAGGCAGGGGTGCCCGCTGCGCAGCAGCCGCTCGGCGAGCGCGTCGAAGCGGCGGGGCAGCTCGGGGTCCTCCCGGGCGACCGCGATCCGCTCCGGAACGTCGTACGAGCCCTTGACCAGGCGGATGCGCCCCGGCCGGTCGAGGAGCGCTTCCAGGTCGGCGGGGCTGCGGTGCAGCCGGGCCTGCAGCGTGATCCCCACGTGGTCGAACCGCTCGCCCAGGACGGCGTGGTCGTCGAGGATCTGGTCGATGCGGTCGTGCCCCTCCATCGACAGCACCAGCTCCAGCCCGGCGGCCGCGGTGGCCTCCGCGACCCGCGTCGCGTTGCGCAGTCCCAGCTCCCGGTCGATCACGCTGCCCAGGTGCGAGAGGTCCAGCGACACCGAGCACCGCGGACCGTGCTCGGCGATCCGGGTGACCAGGCGGAGGAACTCCTCGGTAGCGGCGTCGGCGACGGACGCCCGGCGCGCGCTCTCACCCATGAAGTCCACTGTGGTGGCGTGCCCGGCGGCGACGAGCTCGCGGACCCTGGGCAGGACCTCGGGCAGCGTCCGGCCGGCGACGTAGCGGTGGGCGACCCGCCAGGCGATCGCGGACAGCGCGGGGTCCTCCGCCGTGCGGGCCTTGAGGCCCTCGTCCAGGGCGAGGCGCCGCAGCGCGTGGGCGGCCGCCACCTCGTGGCCGTGGACCGGCGGGCGCGGACTCGGGGCGGTTCCGGGTGGGCGCACGGCGATTCCTCCTGGTCAGACGGCTGGCAGGGCGGGCTGAGATGCGAATACCTTTGCACCCTCATCGGCCGAGCATGGGCGGATCTGCGGCCAGTGCGCCGCGGTCGCGACAACACGTCCACTCGCGATCGGCGCCCTCGTCGGCGGCCTGCTCGTCGACAACCTCGGCACCACAAGCGTCATCCGGTTCGGCGCGGCGCTCACCGCGGCGTCGCTGCTCGTCACGCTCAGCACCCGCCGGACGACCTCGACGAGCCGGCCACCACCGGACGGGCCCGTCCTCCGCGGCGGGAGGTGGTGCGGAGGCGCCGTGCGGCATCATGACCTCGTGGAGCTGCGACCGGCCGCGCGTCTCGGCGACGCCCTCATCGCCCTGTTCGCCGCCGCCCGCGCGCGGTTCCGGGCACCCGCCGGCGAGTGCCGCAACCCGCGCACCCGCGCTGCGGTCGACGACCTGCGCGCATGATGCCGGCCGGCCGGCCGGTCGGGACCGAGCAGACGCGGACGGCGCCGGGACGCCGCGACCCGGCCATCGGGGCACTGCTCGGCGCGGCGATCGGGATCGTCGTGTGCTGGCTGATGCAGCGGGCGTTCGGCGACGACGCGCTGATCACCGTCAGCTACGCGCGGACGCTCGCCGAGTCCGGGACGTGGGGGGTGTTCCCGGGCATCACCGCGAACACCCAGACCAGCCCGCTGAACGCGTGGCTGCTGGCCGCCGGGGTGGTGGTCGTCGGCGAACCGGTCCTGGTGGCGTGCGGGTCGGCGGTCGCGTGCCTGGCCGCGTGCGGGTGGCTCGCGGTCGAGCTCGCGCGCCGGGTCGACGTCGCACCGGCTGCGGGGTGGCTGGCGGTGACCGTCATCGGGACCTCGCCGGTGCTCACCGGGACGATCGGCCTGGAGGCCTACCTGGGGGCCGCGGTGCTGCTGGGGCTCGCGCTGGCGGCGCTCGACGGCCGGGTGGCGCCCACCGGGGTGCTCTGCGGCCTGGCCGTCCTGACCCGGCCCGACCTGGCGGTCCCCGCGGCCGTTCTGGCGCTCGGGCTGCTCGCGGCGCCGACCTCACGACACCGGGCACCGCGACGGCTCCTGGCGCTCGGTGCCGTCGTCGGCCTGGCTGCTCTGGTCGCGCTGCCCTGGCACGTCTGGTCGTGGTTCCACCTCGGCGGGGCGGTGCCGGACACGACCTGGGTGCGCACCGGGGACAGCTCGGGGTCGACCATCCTGCCCGCGGTGCTCGGGTGGCTGCAGGCGTCGCCCGTGGCGACCGCCGGCAGCGCGCTCCCGGTCGTGCTCGCCCTCGTCGCGGCGGTCGTCGTCGCGGTCCGGCGTCCGCGTCGGCGGTGGGCGGTCGCGGTGCTGCTGCTGGTGGTGGCCGGTTGGGCGCATCTGGTAGCGCTGGAGTTGATCGGCGCGCAGGGTGCCGGCTGGTACTACGGGCCGGTCGTGGCGTGCTCGGCCGCCGCGCTCGGTCTCGCGGTCGCCGCCGCGGGTGGGCCCGCCGTCGCGCGGGTGGGGGTCGGGGTCGTCGCGCTGCTGGCCTGCGCCGGGGTCACGACGTCCGGCGCGTTGCCGTGGACCTCCGCGCCACTGGTCGCGAACCTGGCGCTGACCTCGGACTACGCCCTGGTGGGGCGGGAACTGCCCGCGCTGACCGGGGGTGAACCGGTGTCCGGGCCCGGGGAGCTCGGCGCGCTGGCCTACTACGCGGCGCCGGTCGCGACGCTGGACTTCCTCAGCGAGCCGTCCCGGACCGACGAGGTGATGCGCCACCGCGCCGCCGAGGGCGGCCTGCGCGCGGTCCTCATGCGGCTCAACGAGGTCCACCGCGAGAGCGCGCCACCGATCAGGACCCGGTGGAGCCTCGACTTCGTCGACCCGGCCGCGGCGACCGGACGGGTGGTGCGCGTGTGGCGGGTCGGAAGCCCGACGGGCGGCCGCAGCACGCTGGTGCTCACCGACCGCGGCTGACCGCTCCGCGGACCACCGGGGGGCACGAGGGCCCGACGCTGCTCGCCGTCCGACGGTGGTCCGCGGGTGCCCGGACTACCGGTCGAGCAGGTGGTCGAACTCGCCCTTCGACGCCCCGTCGAGCCACGCGGTGAACTCGGCCGGGGTGAAGCGCAGCACCGGTCCGGACGGGTCCTTGGTGTCGCGCACCTCGATCACGTCGCCGTTGCGGCGCTGCTCGACGCAACTGCCCTGGTCGTTGCTCGCCGATGCCTTGACCCACGGTGTCGTCATTGCCACTCCTCTATCGGGATCGATCTCTCCAGCAGAACCGACCAGACGAACTCGTACTCGGCGCGGTCCTCCGGCTTGTCGAAGTAGCGCGCGGCGCCTGGACCCTCCACGTAGGCGACCGGCGGGTCCTCGGCGTCGGCGAAGTCGAGCAGCGCGAACGACCCTCGCGAGGGGTACGCACCGGCCGCGAAGGGCATCACGCGGATTGCGGCTGCCGCCTGACGCAGGTGGTCCATTTGTGCTGCCATCACCTCGGGTGATCCGACCACGAGCCGCAGGGCCGCCTCACCCATGATGATGGTGAGCGCAGCGGTCGTCTGCTGGCGCTGCATCCGGAACCGCACGCGCTGCTCGACGACCTCGGCACTGAGGCGCGAGTCCGCCTCGACGACCGCACGGGCATAGCTCTCGGTCTGCACGAGTCCGTGGACGGACTCGGGCTCGAAGCACCTGATCCGGCTGGCCGCGACTTCCAGCCCGGCGTAGAGGCCGAACCATCCGGGCACGGCAGGCGCCCACCAGTCCTCCTGCTGCGTGCCCGGCGCCAGCGCCGCGAGCGCGTCCGTGGTCTCGGGAGAGGCGCCGTAGAGCCAGCACAGCGCCCGGATGTCGGCCATCTTCACCGGCGTCTGCCCCGCCTCGATCCGCGACATCTTCGCCTTGCTGGCGATGCCGGCCTCGGTCACGTCGCTGACCTTCTTGCCCGACGCCAACCGCAGTTGCCGCAGCTTCGAGCCGAGTTGCCGCCGCACGACGACAGATCCGCCCCCGCTCATGACCACCTCCGAAGTGTTCCACGGTGAGCCCTGGATGTGCGAGCGACCGATTCGCGGGCTCTCCACGGCGAGTCGGCTCCGGAGAGAGTTTCACAAGGAGACCTCGCGTTGCCAGCCGTTCCGCGGAATCGTGGCGTGCGCAGGACCGACGACCAGGCCCCACCCCACCCGGCGGTCGTCGGTCCTGCATCCAGCTGCCGTGCACGCCTCCGGAGAGGGAGTGACACCCGTGATCACCTACGAGGTCCAGGGACGGCGGACGGAGCGCGATCCCGGCGGCGGGGCGCGCAACATCGTCCGGCTGGCGACCGCACCGAGCAGGCAGGCGGCTTTCGGCATCGCCGAGGCGATGGCCGCGGAGCGGCTCACGGTGTGGGTGTTCCGAGCCGAGCGGCGGTCGGGCAGGTCGACCTACGACCTGCTCGGTGTCGTGCCGGAACCCGGTCGTGAACGCCGAGCATGAGTCACGTCCGCCCGGGACCGTCCCTCGTGCTCCTGACGAGCGCCGGTGACGGCACCGCGCACCTCGTGGCGCAGAACCTGTACGAGGCGTGCCTCGTCGAGGGCGCCGGGAGGATCGCCGTCGCGTGTGGCCGCGTCGTGCTCGCCGCGTCGATGGCGACGGAGCCGAGACGCCAGTGCCCACTGTGTCGAGCGAGCGTCACCAGCGCGAAGGCTCGGTGACAGCCCGCTCCCCGGGCCTCACGCAGCCCACGTGGTGCCGTCGCAGCCGGCCGGAGCGCTGTTGGGTTGACAGCACAGGGCCATGCCCGGTCCCGACACCCGCCGCGGGCACCCGCAGCGCCCCACCGCCACCCCGGCGCCCGTTCCCGTGTCCGGTGTAGACGGTCAGGCGGGTGATCACCGCCAGCGGCCGACGATCCACATCCACGCGCGGCCGAGTCGCGTGGTGAACGGAGAGACGATCAGCACATGCTGTCCGGGGTGATGGTGAGCGGACTGTGGGCGGTCGATGCGCCAGCACATGCGTTCCCAGCAGCGGTCCTACCCCGACGGGCAGCCTCGCCGCGACTACCGGTGCCGCAAGACCAACAGCACTGACACGGCGTGTGCACGCAACATGGATGCCCGGGTGGCGGAGGGTGGGCGTGCCGCCCTTGATGCTCCCGACACTGCCCAGGCCGCGACCGCGGACGCGGGGACGGGCGCAACTCGCGTTCGGCCGGCTCGCGCAGCGCAGGCGGTGTCCGCGCAGCCTGTCGGCGGGCTGCGCGGACACCACTTGGGTCTGCGCATCGCACGGCGGTAGTGCGACGGCGACCCGGCCGGGTGGCAGGAGGGGCGGGGCGTGCGCCTAGGAGGTGGCGACGACCGGCGTGGTGAGGATGATGACGGTGCCGTCCTTGCTGGTCTCGATGAAGAACTCCTCGGTCAGCTCGCCCATCAGCGCCATGCCGAAGCACCTCCGGGAGGGGTCGCGGATCTTCCAGTGCCCCCAGTCGCGCACCGTGAACCTGGCCGCGCTGTCCGAGCCGTGACTCGCGGCGAGTCCGTGCACGCTGATGTAGCCGCCCGGCTCGCCGTAGGCGTGCTGCACGCAGTTGGACACCGCCGCGTTGAGGGCGATGACCGCGTCGGTGATCGGGGTCTCCGGCCAGCGCAGCTGCCGGAGCCAGTGGATGGTCTCGTGGCGCAGGAACGCCAGCGCCGACGGCTCGGCTTCGAGCAGGAGTCGCAGGCGCGGCTGGACCCGATGGGACGGACTCGCGTACACCTGCTCGATGTCTTCCTCAACTGCACTGATTGTTGAGCTTCCGTGCTCGCTCACGCGACCACCTCCAGGTGGGAAGGCCTAGGTTCGGTTGCACGTGCCCGCCGACAGCTCGGGCCGGCAGCGGGTGGCCGGCGAGGTCGGGCTCGGGAATCGGGAAGGGTTGCTCGCGAGGAGCGCTGCCGTGGGACTGGTCGGGTCGGTCGAACGGGGCCGGGGGAACCCCGGGCCGGCGCGACTGCCACCGCAGTGCCCGCACGTGGTGCGGACGCAGAAAACCCCGAGCTCCAGCTGGATCGCGCTCAGCGATACACCGGGGTCCGGGGCATATGGCCTAGCCTGACAGGTCCGAGACAGTAGGAGCAGGACGGCCGCGCGCGCAACCGACTGCCGGTCTGCAGCGAAACGTTCACCCGTTCGGGTGGGATATGGCGATCCGAACAGGCGGGAGCATGCACCCGTACGGCGCAATACGGGAGCATCCCGGCACAGGTCAAGGGCCGATGCCTTCTGGACACAACCGCCGTCTGGAGCAGTCAGCTTAGGCCGTTTTGTGTACACCCCCGCGAGAAGGGGAGTAGGGTCCTGCCTCTGAGTTGTCGCTTCCCCGCAGAGCGTGACAACCATCCAGGCCGAGGAGGCCGATGACTGTCAGCGAAGGCGTGGACCGGATCGACGACACCACGACGTCCGGCCCACTGACGTCCGGCTCACTGGGCACCCTGCAGCACGACGCGTTCCTGTACTCGGACGCGGCCAGCTATCGCGCCGGGCTGCTCTCGTTCATCCGACAGGGACTGTCCCTCGGTGAGCCGGTCCTGGTCGCCGTGCCCCAGCCCGGGCTGATGCTGCTCCGCTCCGCCCTCGAGTCGCACGAGCTCGACCGGGTGCGCACCGTGGACATGGCGGTCGCCGGGCGCAACCCCGGCCACATCATCGGATCGATGCTCACCGCGTTCGTCGCCGAACACCCCGGCACCCGGGTGCGGATCATCGGCGAGCCGATCTGGCCCGGCCGCGACGCCGACGCGTACTCCGCGGCCGCCGAACACGAAGCCCTGGTCAACGTCGCGCTCAGCAACCTCCCGGCGTTCATCCGCTGCCCCTACGACGTCACCCGGCTCGACCGCTCGGTGCTGCTCGACGCCACCCGGACGCACCCGGTCATGGCCTCCCACGACGGCCGTTGGACCAGTCCCGGCTACGCCGACCCGACGGCGGTCGCCAGCCTGTTCGACTCCCCGCTCTCGCCGGTCCCGCCCGACGCGGACCTCATGGTGATCAGCCCGGTCGCCGGCACCCGGGCGGCCCGCCGGTTCGTGCACGACTTCGGCGCGGCCGCCGACATGTCCGAGGCCCGGCTCGACGACCTGCGCCGGGCCGCCCACGAGCTGGTGGCCAACACGCTGGTGCACAGCGGCGGGCAGGGCCTGCTGAGCATCTGGACGGCCGAGGACCGAGTGGTCTGCCAGGTCCAGGACGGCGGCCGGATCCGCGACCCGCTGGTCGGGCGACGCCCACCGACCCTGCCGGAGACCGGGCACGGCCTCTACCTGGTCCACCAGGTGTGCGACCTGGTCCGGGTGCACCGCCGGTCGACCGGCACCACCGTCCGGATCTTCATCAACCTCCGCTGACGCCGCCTGGGGGTGTCGCTCCGCGGCTGGCGGGCGCACCAGGCCGGAGCAACCCGTCAGGCGCCGAGCGCGTCCAGCGCGGTCCCGACCTCCACGTCCAGCAGCAGTCCCGCGTCCAGGCCCATGCTGTCGAAGGCGCCGGCGATCTCCAGGGTGACCAGGCCGTGGACGCGGGACCACAGCTGCACGGCGGGGCCCAGGACGGCCGGCGGCGTGTCCGCGGGTGCGCCGATCGCCTGTCCCCAGCGCAGCAGCGCCCGGTCGAGCGTGCTGGCGCGGGCCGGGGCGGCGATCGCCGCCAGGGCCGCGATCAGGGCCAACATGCCCTGGTTGACCGCGGCGGCCCCGGCGGCGGGGTCCCGGACGTCGGGTGACCGGTCGGTGAACAGCATCACGTACCGGCGGGGATGGGCCAACGCCCACCGCCGGTACTCCCGGGCGAGGAGGGCCACCCGCGCCCCCTTCGGGATCGTCCCGCCCTGCGGGGTCGGGGCGGCGGCCGCGGCGACGGCGACGCCGAGGTCGGCGCAGGCCGCGATGACGAGGGCGTCCACCAGCGCGTCGCGCGACGGGAAGTGGCGGCGGAGAGCCTGCGGCGTCATGCCCACCGCCTTGCCGACCGCGGCCAGCGACACCGCGGTCACGCCGTCGGCGTCGAGCAGGGCGAAGGCGGCCTGCCGGATCTCCTCGATCGGCTGCTGACGCTGCTGCTCGCGGACCCGTTCGCGGCGGGGGCGCTCGCCGGAGGCGGCCCTGGACATAGCGCCAGGGTAGACCGGATGCAGTACCGGCACGGTGCTGAAGCGGAGCTGGGCGGTGGTCCACGCGGTCGTGGTGGCCCTGCTCCACTTCGCCCACGGCGCGGTACGCGCACCAGGTCGTGAACGGCTTCAGTTCGTCGCATTCGCCCGATCCGGCATCCTGACGGGATGAGCGCCGGCGCGACGACCCCCGACCGCCACGAGGACCGGGCCGCCGAGCCCACCTCGTGGCGACACCGGCTGGCCGCGGGACTGGTGGTGGTCTCCGCGGTCGCGCTGTTCGGCCTGGAGGTGCGCCCGGTCGGCTACGCGCTGATCGCCGCGGGCCTGGTCGTCGCCGCGCTCGCGGACCGGCTGCTGCTGCGCCACCTCTGCCTGATCGCCCTCGGCCTGGTCGTGATCAGCACGATGTCGCTGAAGGCGGACCTGAGCACCCCGGGGATGGCCCGGTTCGCGATCACCCTGTCGGCGGCGGTCGCCCTGCCCTACGCGCTGTCGCGGTGGTGGTTCCGGGAGGACATCATCCGGTTCCCGGTCGGCACCGGGAACCGGTGGAGCCGGTTCGAGTACGGCTACCTGGCCCTGGTGGTCGTGGCCGGCTACCTGATCCTGCCGGTGTACTTCCTGGGCTCGGGCGCCTACCGGAACTGGCCGGAGATCTCCGGCACCGACGAGATCGTCCGGCTGTTCATCGGGGTGAACGCGGTCGGGCTGTGGGACGAGCTGTTCTTCATCTGCATCGTGTTCGCCCTGCTCCGCCACCACTTCCCGGTCTGGCAGGCGAACGTCCTGCAGTCGGTGGTGTTCGTGTCGTTCCTCTGGGAGCTGGGCTACCGCGGCTGGGGTCCGCTGCTGACGATCCCGTTCGCGCTGCTGCAGGGCTACATCTTCCAGCGCACCCGGTCGCTGACCTACGTGGTCACCGTGCACCTGACCTTCGACGCCATCATCTTCGGCATCCTGGTGCACGCCTACAACCCGGCGCTGTTCGACATCTTCGTGACCGACCCACGATGACCCGGACCTGCGGTGCCCTGGTCGCGCTCGCCACGGTGCTCGCGCTGCTGGTCGGGTGCGGGCCGGCGGCGACCGCGACACGACCCGCACCCGCCGGGGACCTCGCCGAGCGGATCGAGGCGTTCCTCGGGGCCGACGCCCCGGGACCGGACGACCCGCGCCGGGCGGTCCTGGTGGACGTCGGCGGCGAGCTCCGCTACGTCCGCGGCGACCCCGCCTCCCGGGGCAACGTCCGCTCGGTGACCAAGAGCGTGCTGGCCACCCTGATCGGCATCGCCGTGGACGACGGCCGGATCGCCGGGGTGGACCGGACGCTGGGCGAGCTGCTGCCCGACCACGCCCCGGTGATGCCCGGCCCGATGCGGGCCGCGACCCTGCGCCAGGTGCTCACGATGACCGCTGGAGCCGTCGCCGACCGACCGGCCGACGCCTCCCCGCCCGACCCGGCCGAGGACTGGGCCCGCCGCGCCCTGACGCTGGGTCCGCAGACCCCGCCCGGCACGTTCGTCTACTCCACCACCGGGTCGCACCTGCTCTCCGCGGTGCTCACCGAGGCGACCGGCATGTCCGCCCGCGACTACGCGCGCCGCGAGCTGTTCGGTCCCCTCGGCATCGACGTCCCCGGACCCGGGGTCGCCTGGAAGGCCGACCCCCAGGGCCGGCAGCTGGGCGGGACGGGCCTGCATCTGGGCGCGGCGGACATGCTCGCCCTCGGCCGGTTGTACCGGGCCGGCGGGCGGTGGAACGGCGAGCAGCTGGTGTCGGCCGCGTGGGTGGCCGAGGCGACGCGCCCGCACGTCCGCACCGGGGGCGGCCTGGCCGGCTACGGCTACCAGTGGTGGACGACCACGGCCGACGGGCACCCGGCGTTCGTCGCGGCCGGGTCCGGCGGACAGCTGATCGAGGTCGTCCCGGACCTCGACCTGGTCGTCGTGGTCCGCAACGAGGTCGGGGACGGTCCCGCGGCGCGGTCGCCGGACTACCCCCGGCTGGTCGACTCCGTCATCGCGCCGGCCATCGACCGCGGCTGACCGGCCACCGCCCAGGGCCGCCCGTCCGCTCAGCGGATCCACCGCGACGGCACCCGGCGGAATGCCCGCCCCGGTCCGCGGGTTTCGCCCGGGTATGACGACCGCCACACCGTTCGATCCGCACGCCCTGCTGGCCGAGAGCCGGATCGCCGTGCTCGCCACGATCAAGGCCGACGGCCTCCCCCAGCTCTCCCCCGTCACGCC
>DASQMQ010000146.1:0-4016 GCA_035645455.1 Pseudonocardia sp. | reverse complement strand
GGGGTGAGCGTGCGCAGGACGGCGGCCAGCTCACCGGGGCCGAGCTTGCAACCGCACCCCGCGCCGTGGCTGAACGTGGTGAGCCGCACCGGTGCGGAGTCGATCGTCACCCGGCCGACCCTACGTCCGGCGGCCCGCTCGGGTGGCCGTGCGACCGGGGCGGTTCCGGGTGCCGATCGTCATGCAGCGGTACCGACCCGCAGGCGCTGGGCTCGGCACGGTCCTAGGGTGCGCGGTGTGACGAGCGTCGACCCGCGACGGCTGGTTCCGCGCACCGACGCGGTGCTCGCCGAGCCGCGCATCGCGGCCACCGTGCCGCGGCTGGGCCGCGAGCTGGTGAAGGCGGCCGTGGTGGCGGCCCAGCAGCGGGCCAGGGCCGGGGACATCCCGCCCGACGCCGTCGCGGACGCCGTGCTGGCCGCGCTCCCGCCCGCAGTCACCGGCCTGCGCCCGGTGCTCAACGCCACGGGCGTGCTGCTGCACACGAACCTGGGTCGGGCCCCGCTGTCCGCAGCGGCCCGGGAGGCCCTGCAGATCGCCGCGGGCACCTGCGACGTCGAGCTGGACCTGGCCACCGGGCGCCGCGGCCCGCGCGGCCGGGCGGTGCGCGACGCGCTGCTCAGCGCCGTCCCGGCCGCCGACGACGCGCTGGTGCTCAACAACGGGGCCGCCGCGCTGGCCCTGGTGGCCACCGCGCTGGGCGCCGGGCGGGAGATCGTGGTCGCCCGCGGCGAGCTGGTGGAGATCGGCGACGGCTTCCGCATCCCGGACCTGCTCACCGCGACCGGCGCCCGGCTGCGCGAGGTCGGCACGACCAACCGGGTGAGCCCCGCCGACTACGCGGCCGCGATCGGTCCGGACACCGCGATGGTGCTCAAGGTGCACCCGTCCAACTTCGTGGTCACCGGGTTCACCCGCGCGGTGGGCGTCCAGGAGCTGGGTGGGCTGGGCGTGCCGGTGGTCGCCGACATCGGGTCCGGGCTGCTGGCCCCGCACCCGCTGCTGCCCGACGAGCCGGACGCCACGACGACGCTCGCCCGCGGCGCGACCCTGGTGACCGCGTCCGGGGACAAGCTGCTCGGCGGACCGCAGGCCGGGCTGCTGCTGGGGGCCCCCGGCGCGGGAGCCGAGCTGGTCCAGCGGCTGCGCCGGCACCCGCTGGCCCGGGCGCTGCGGGTGGACAAGCTCACCCTGGCCGCGCTGGAGGCCACCCTGCGCGGGCCCACCCCGCCCACCCGCGACGCGCTGGACGCCGATCCGGTCGAGCTGGCCCGCCGGGCCGGGGCGCTGGCCGGGCAGCTGGCCGCGGCCGGGATCGACGCGGTGGCGGTCGGGTCCACCGCCACGGTCGGTGGCGGCGGTGCCCCCGGGGTGACCCTGCCCAGTGCCGCGGTCTCGCTGCCGGAGGGCTACGCCGCTGCGCTGCGGGCCGGTGACCCAGCCGTGCTGGGCCGCCTGGAACGCGGCCGCTGCCTGCTCGACCTGCGCGCGCTCGACCCGGGAGCCGACGCCGCCCTGGTCGCCGCGGTGCGGGCGGCCGACCCCGACCGTGGCTGATCGACCGGGCCCGGTCCCCGGCCCCCAGCACGTCGTGGCCACCGCCGGGCACGTGGACCACGGCAAGTCCACCCTGGTCCGGGCGCTGACCGGGATGGAGCCCGACCGGTGGGCCGAGGAGCGCCGCCGCGGGCTGACCATCGACCTCGGCTTCGCCTGGACCGAGCTGGCCTCCGGGGCCACCGCGGCGTTCGTGGACGTCCCCGGGCACGAGCGGTTCGTCTCGACCATGCTGGCCGGGGTCGGACCGGTGCCCGCGGTGCTGCTGGTGGTCGCCGCCGACGAGGGCTGGATGCCGCAGTCCGCCGAGCACCTGGACGCGCTGGCCGCGTTCGGCGTCGGGCACGGGCTGCTGATCATCACCCGCAGCGACCTGCTGGAGCCGGAGCTGGCCATGGCCGAGGCGACCGAGCAGCTGGCCGGCACCCCGCTGGCCGGCATCGACGCCGTCGCGGTCTCGGCCACCACCGGGGCCGGGATGGACGCCCTGCGCACCGCGCTGGACACCCTGCTGGCCGGCCTGCCCGCCCCGGACCCGCACGCCGACGTCCGGCTGTGGGTGGACCGGGCGTTCACCATCCGGGGCGCCGGCACGGTCGTCACCGGCACCCTGGGCACCGGCCGGATCCGGGTGGACGACGAGCTGGAGCTGGTCACCGCGGCCGGGGCGCGCCGGGTGACCGTCCGCGGGCTGCAGACCCTGGGCGAGCCGGCCGCCGCGGTGCGCGGGACCGCCCGGGTGGCGGTCAACCTGCGCGGCCTGGCCCGGGACGCGATCACCCGCGGCGACGTGCTGCTCTCCCCCGGCCGGTGGCTGACCACCGACCAGGTCGACGTGGCGCTGCGCGGGGTCCGCGGCGGGCCGGTGGCCGCCGACCGCCTGCCCGGCGAGCTCGTCCTGCACCTCGGCGCGGCCGCGGTGCCGGTGCGGGTGCGTCCGCTCGGCGCCGACACCGCCCGGCTGCGGCTGAGCCGGCCGCTGCCGCTGCGCATCGGCGACCGGGCCGTGCTGCGCGACCCGGGCCGCCGGGCCGTCGCCGGCGGGCTGACCGTGCTCGACGTGCAGCCCCCGCCCCTGCGCAGGCGGGGCGCCGCCGCGGGCCGGGCGGAGGTGCTGGCCGAGCTGGCCGGTGCCCTGGCCGCGGCCGTGGCCGCGCACGACACCGTCGATCCGCTGGACCCGGGCCTGCCGGTCGAGGCCGCCCGCCGGGCCGTCGGGCTCCCGGAGCCGCGGCTGGTCGACGCCGTGCTGCGGCACGCGTCCGGGCACGGGCTGGTACTGCGCGCGGGCCGGGTCCTGCGCGTCGCGGCCGCGCCGGGCGCCGCCGCGGTCCGGCCGGCCCTCGCCGCGCTGCGCGAACAGCTCGACCGCGACCCGTTCGCCGCCCCGGAGGCCGACCGGCTGGCCGAGCTCGGCCTCGGGCCCCGCCAACTGGCCGCGCTGGTCCGGGCGGGCGAGCTGCTCAAGGTCGCCGACGGCGTCGTGCTGCTGCCCGGCGCCGACGAACGGGCGGTCGCGGTGCTCGCCGGCCTCGGCCCGGAGTTCACCCTGAGCCAGGCCCGCCAGGCGTTGCGGACCACGAGACGAGTGGCGGTCCCACTGCTCGAACTGCTGGCCCGCACCGGCCGCACCACCCGGACCGAGGAGGGGGGACACCGCCTCGTCGACACCGGGCCACCTCTGGGCGACGACGACGACGTCCTGAGTGGCAGAGCACCCGGCCAGGCCCTACCGTGAAAGCCGATGTCCGAGACCCGCGAGACCCCACCGTCCGAGCCCGCGTCGATCCGGCGCAGCGGCGACGCGGACGACCAGATCACCCTGTCGACCAGCACCCCGGCGACGGGGCAGGTGGTGGTCGAGGTCGGCGGCGAGGTCGACATGCTGACCTCCCCCCAGCTCCGCTCCGCGGTGCTCGAGCAGTTCGAGACCGAGGGCGTGCAGCTGGTCGTCCTGGTGCTGGACGGCGTGACGTTCCTGGGCACCAGCGGGCTGGCCGTGCTGATCGAGGTGCGCGAGGCCGCGCACACCGCGGGGGTCGAGCTGCGGCTGGTCTGCACCGCGCGCCGGGTGCTGCGGCCGCTCACGATCGCCGGCCTGGTGCCGCTGTTCGACGTGCACGACACCCTCGACCAGGCGCTAGCCGCGACCTGATGGCGTGACTTAGGTCACATCCAGCCCGGGGGAGAACCCGTCCGGGTGACTCGGGGTCCGTGGGTGCACGCCCGGCTCGCGGTTCTGACCTGCAGGGATCTCCGCACCACCGGACCACACCCCATCCGGTGGTGCGCGGCTGCCCGCAGCGCGCGCCCGAGCAGTCCGCCGCTCGGCCGATCCCGGTTGCGACCCGGTGAGTTTGGCACCGCGACCCCCCGGGAAACAGCACCTCGATCGCCCGATCCCACCGGGCCAGAACGACAGGGGTGACGATGAGCGACGTGTCGCGGCTTCCCGGCCC
>DASQMQ010000145.1:0-9622 GCA_035645455.1 Pseudonocardia sp. | reverse complement strand
ACCGGCGAGCTGTCGGCCGCGATCGACGACGCGTTCGGCTCGTTCGACGCCTTCAAGGCCCACTTCACCGCGGCCGCCACCACCATCCAGGGCTCGGGCTGGGCGATCCTCGGCTGGGACGTGCTCGGCGAGCGGCTGCTGATCCACCAGCTCTACGACCAGCAGGGCAACCTGCCCGCCGGCCAGGTCCCGGTGGTGATGCTGGACATGTGGGAGCACGCGTTCTACCTGCAGTACAAGAACGTCAAGCCGGACTACGTCAAGGCGTGGTGGAACGTCGTCAACTGGTCCGACGCGCAGGCCCGCTTCGCCGGCGTCCGCTGAGCCGTCCCGGACGGGGCCCCGCCGGGGTCCCGTCCGCGGTCACCCGCCGGCCGGTTCGGTGACCTGGATGTCCAGCGCGGCCAGCAGCGCCACCCCGAGCGGGATCTGCTGGTCGGCGCTGATCCTCGTGCCGCGCAGGGCGAACGCGCCGCGCACCCCGTCGAGCGCGGAGCCGTGCAGGGCGGTCCCGGCCAGCTCGGCGTCCACGACGCTCGCGCCGGTCAGGTCGCAGCCCAGGAAGGCGCAGTCGGCGGCGGCGAACCGGTAGAGGTCGGCACCCTGCAGGCCGGTGCCCTCGACCAGCAGGTGCGCCGCCCGCGCCATCCGCAGGTCGGCCAGGTCGGCCCGGCAGTCCACGACGTGCACGTCGGTGAGGCTCGCCCCGGCCAGCACGATCCCGGTCAGTCGGCAGCCGGTGAAGCTGACCCGGGTGAGGCCGGCGTCGTCGAGCACCGCACCGGACAGGTCGCAGTGCACGAACGCGGTGTCCCGGCAGCGCAGCCCGGTGAGGTTGCGCCCGGACAGGTCCGCGCCCTCCCACCGGCACTCCTGCAGGGTGACGTCGGCGACGTGCTCGGGCACCTCGACCTCCGGGCCGGCCAGCACACCGTCCCAGGTGGCCCCGGAGTCGAGCACGGCCGGGGCCGGGGCCCAGGAGGGCGGGGCTTCCGGCGGGTCCGGGCGCAGTCTCACCCTGGGTGTCCGGGTCCTGCGGGTCGCTCGCGCCACGGCCGGCACTGTACGTCCGGGCCCCGACATCCCCCGACACCACCGGCATCGGCATCGGCCGACCGCCCTGGCGCCGACGGGCTCGCTGGAACGTGGCCGGCCACCTGGTCGCGGCCCGGGTGCTGACCCGCCGGGCGGCCGTCGGGACCGCGGTGGCCGTGCTGTGCCTGCTGGCCGCGGCGGCGGTCGTCGGGTTCGGGCTGTACGTCGTCGTGTCCTGATCCGCCGCGCGGGCGGGCGGCGGCCTAGGATCGGCGCGATGAACGGCAGCAAAGTGTACCTGTTGCGGCACGGGCAGACCGAGTGGTCGGTGTCCGGTAAGCACACCGGGCACACCGACGTCCCGCTCACCGAGCGCGGCCGTGGGCTGGCCCGCGCGGCCGGGGAACTGATCCGCGGCGTGCGCGGGGACGCGCCGCCGGCGTACGTGCTGTCCAGCCCCCGGGCCCGCGCCCGGGACACCGCCGAGCTGGCCGGGTTCACCGTCGACCGCACCGACGAGCGCCTCGCCGAGTGGGACTACGGCGAGTGCGAGGGCCGCACCACCCCGCAGATCCGGGAGACCGTGCCGGGCTGGACGGTCTGGACGCACACCTGCCCGGGCGGCGAGACCGCCGAGCAGGTCGCGGCCCGAGCGGACGCCGTGCTGGCCGAGGCCCGCGACCGGCTCGCCGACGGTGACGTCGTGCTGGTCGGGCACGGCCACTTCAGCCGGGTGATGATCGCCCGCTGGATCGGGCTGCCGGCCACCCAGGGCGTGCGGTTCGCCATGGAGGCGCCGAGCTGGGCGGTGCTCGGCGACGAGCGCGGGGTGCCCCGGCTCGACCACGTCAACCTCGGGGTCGCCGGGTGAACCGGCTCCCCGCGCACGGCGAGGGAGCACGATGACCGTTCGCGAGGTCCGCCCGGAGGACGTGCCGGCCGTGGTGGCGCTGGTGCACGAACTGGCCGACTACGAGCGCTCGGCCGCGGACTGCTCGCTCACCGCCGAGCAGCTGCACGCCGCGCTGTTCGCCCCGGCGCCGGCGCTGTTCGGGCACGTCGCCGAGCTGGACGGCGAGGTCGTCGGGTTCGCCCTGTGGTTCCTGAACTTCTCCACCTGGCGCGGGGTGCACGGGATGTACCTGGAGGACCTCTACGTGCGCCCGGAGTGCCGCGGGCACGGCTTCGGCCGGGCGCTGCTGGCCCGGCTGGCCGCGGTCTGCGTGGAGCGGGGCTACGCCCGGCTGGAGTGGTCGGTGCTGGACTGGAACGCCCCGGCGATCGGCTTCTACCGGACGCTGGGAGCGGTCGCGATGGACGGGTGGACGGTCAACCGGCTCGACGGCGAGGCCCTGGCCACCCTCGGCGCCAGCACCACCGCCCCGGCCTGACCACCCGCCGGGGTCGATCCGGCGCCCCCGCGGCCGCCGCGTCCCGTCGGGAGGGCGGTCAGCGGGGGTCGTCGGTGGGGTCGAGGCCCATCGACCAGTACCGGGACCGCTCGCTGATCAGCAGCAGGAAGGTGGCCACCACCACAGCGCCGGCCACGATCCCCAGCACCAGCTGCCGGGACGGGCCGATCAGCGAGTACACCACCGGCAGCAGCAGGAGCTGGGTGACGATGGCCGGGGTCCGGGCCCAGCGCCGCCCGGTGACCAGCCCGAACGCCACGAACAGCAGCGCCGCGCCGGTCAGCGCGAAGTAGCCGGCCTCGCCGAGCACGGCGGCGGCCGGGGCGGTCGAGCTGGGCGCGCGCAGGGCCAGCGCGACGGCGAACCCGATGCTCAGCAGGCCCTGCAGGCCGACCAGCAGCCCGGCCACCCTGACCTGCGGCGGCGGTCCCGGAAGCCCCGCCTCGTGCGCGCTCACAGGGCGAGGATAGGGCCCGGGTACCGTGCCGGGCGTGCGCGCACTGCTCGTCGTCAACCCGATGGCCACCACCACGACCCCCGGTGGACGCGATGTGATCACCCAGGCCCTGGGCAGCGAGCTCAAGCTGGACGTGCTGGAGACCGGCCACCGCGGGCACGCCGCCGAGGCCGCCGCCCAGGCCGCCGCGGACGGGTTCGACGTCGTCCTGGTGCACGGCGGCGACGGGACGGTCAACGAGGTCGTCAACGGCCTGCTGACCACCCCGGACGCCGACCTGGGCGACCCGCGGGACCGGCCGGCCGTGGCCGTCGTGCCGGGCGGCTCGGCCAACGTCTTCGCCCGCGCCCTGGGCAGCCCGCGCGACCCGGTGGAGGCCACCGCGTCGCTGCTGGCCGCCCTGCGCGAGCGGCGCAGCACCTCGGTCGGGCTGGGCCGGGTCGACCCCGGCCCGGTCGTCGGCCCGGTCGCCGGCCCGGTCGCCGACGGCCGCCGCGCCGACGAGGGGGCGGTGACGACCGTGCGCGGGCCGGCCGCCGGGCGGATCGCCGCCCGCATCGCCACCGCCGCCGCGCCCCCCTCGCCGTCCGCCGGGCGGTGGTTCACCTTCAACGCCGGGCTGGGCTGGGACGCCGAGGTGGTCGCCGAGGTCGAGCGGGCCCGCGCGGCCGGCCGGGAGGCCACCCCGCTGCGCTACGCGAGCACCGCGCTGCGCCACTACCTCCACCAGCTGCGCCGGCCGCGGTCGATGACCGTGGAGATCTGCGGCGCGGCGCCGGTCCCCGACGTGCGGATGGCGTTCATCAGCACCACCCACACCTGGACCTACCTGGGCTCCCGCGCGGTGCGCACCAACCCGGGGACGTCGGTGCGGTCCGGGCTGGGCCTGTTCGGCGTGCGCGACCTGGGGGCCGGGACCGTCGCCCCCACGCTGCGCCGGATGCTGTCCCCGGGCGGCGACCCGCGGGGGCGGAATGTCCTGCGCCAGGACGCCGTTGCCTCCTTGACGGTGCGCAGTGCGGAACCCGTTGCGCTCCAGGTCGACGGCGACCACCTCGGCCAGCACCACGAGGTCCGGTTCCGGGCAGTCCGTGACGCGCTACGTGTCGTCGTGTGATACCCGCAGCTCGGCGCGCTCGGCGCCGCCCGTCACCCACCGAGGTGACCGACGGCGTCCATTCACCGCTGCTTGCGGACCGTCGAGCCGATAAGGGCTCGCACCAGGGCAAATGAGGGCCCATGGTGGAGCCCGGACAGGCGAGTGATCGCGAGAACCCTCTCGCATGGGTCTGCCGGGGCGGGGGTAACCCGCACCGGTCGGCGGGTCGAGGTCGGTCGCCCTACGTGACAGTGACGCGGTGGATGCGAAGTCGTAACCGCCGGCAGCGTCGCTCGTTGCGCAGGGTGGGTGAGCATGCTCACCGGGTAGGACCAACGCCCTTGAAGATCGAGCGTGCTCGTGAAATCCTTCACAAGCACCGAAACACCGTGACAGACGATCGGCGCGACCCCGATCGCGCAAGCATGAGGAGCAGAGAGACCATGGATTGGCGTCACCGCGCTATCTGCCGCGACGAGGACCCCGAGCTGTTCTTCCCGGTCGGGACGAGCGGTCCTGCGCTGCTGCAGATCGCCGAGGCCAAGACCGTCTGCCGGCGCTGCCCCGTGGTCAGCGAGTGCCTCACGTGGGCGCTCGAGAGCGGCCAGGACGCGGGCGTCTGGGGCGGTATGAGCGAGGACGAGCGGCGGGCCCTGAAGCGGCGCAACGCGCGCACGCGCGCACGCACCGCCTGATCAGCGGAACCGCCTGATCGGAAGCTCCCCCACCGCGGGCCCGAAGCCGGACACCACCCGGCCTCGGGCCCGCGGTCGTTCCGCCGGGCGCACGCACCGAGGCTGCCGCTCCGGAGGAGGGACCGAGGCCCCGTACTTCTGCGACCTGGGCCTCCGGTCACGCGGCAAGGTTAGCGCCCGCGCAACGCGAGCCCGATAACGGCCTCCGTACCGCCCCCCGCACGCGGCCGGACCTGCAGTTCGGAGCCCAGTTCGGAGTCCAGCAGGGTGCGCACGATCTGCAGCCCCAGCCCGTCGGAGGTCTCCAGGTCGAACCCCGGCGGCAGGCCGTGGCCGTCGTCGGCCACCACGACGTCCAGGGTGCCGGCCGAGCGGGTGGCGGTGACCACCACCTCGCCGGCCCGCCCCGGGTCGAATGCGTGCGCCAGTGCGTTGTGCACCAGCTCGGTGAGCACCAGGACCAGCGGCGTGGCCAGCGCCGCCGGCAACGTGCCGAAGGAGCCCTCCCGGCGCACCTTGGCCCGGAACTCCGCGGTGGCGCCGTCGCCGATCGCCGGCAGCACCTTGTCCACCAGCTCGTCGAGGTCCACCCGCTCGGCCACCGAGACCGAGAGGGCCTCGTGCACCAGGGCGATCGAGTTCACCCGGCGCACGCTCTCCGCCAGCGCCCGCCGGGCTTCCGGGATCGCCGTGCGGCGGGCCTGCAGGCGCAGCAGCGCGGCCACGGTCTGCAGGTTGTTCTTGACCCGGTGGTGGATCTCCCGGATGGTCGCGTCCTTGCTGAGCAGCGCCATGTCCCGGCGCCGCAGGTCGGTCACGTCGCGGACGAGCACCAGCGCGCCGGCCGCGTCCCCGCGCGGGCGCAGCGGCATGGCCCGGACCAGCATGACCGCCCCGCGGGCGCGCACCTCCATCCGCGGCGACGGCCGGCCCTCCAGCGCCCACCCGATGCGGGCGGCCACCTCGGCGGCGTCGAACGGGTCGTGCACCAGGTCCCGGGTCGCCTGGGCCAGCGAGAGCCCGACCAGGTCGCTGGCGTGGCCCATCCGGTGGTAGGCCGACAGCGCGTTCGGGCTGGCGTAGGCGACCAGGCCGTGCACGTCCAGCCGGACCAGCCCGTCCCCGGCCCGCGGGCTGGTGTCCGCCCCGACGACCGCGCCGCGCGGCGGGAACGTCCCGTCGGCGACCATCTGGCACAGGTCCGAGGCGCAGCCCAGGTAGGCGATCTCCAGCGGGCTGGGCACCCGGGGCATGGCCAGGTTCGTGTCGCGGCTGAGCACCGCCACCACCCGGCCGCCGTGGCGCACCGGGACGGTCTCCGAGCGGATCGGCACCTCCAGGTGCCAGCGCGGGTCCTCCTCGCGGCAGATGCGGCCCTCCACGACCGCCCGGCGCAGCTGCGGGTTCTCCGCCCCGCTCACCCGCGCGGCGACCATGTCCTCCGGGTGCGCGGTGGGGGCGGTGGTCGGCCGGGCCTGGGCCACGCAGAGGAACTGCACGTCCGGGGCGCCGTCGTGGGACGGGCCGTCGGCGTCCAACGGGACCCAGAGCAGGAAGTCCGCGAACGACATGTCGGCCAGCAGCTGCCACTCGGCGACCACCCGCTGCAGGTGCTCGACCGCCTCGACCGACAGCCGCGAGTGGTCGGCCAACAGCTCGCTGAGAGTGGACACCCGTCGTCTCCCTCCCCGTCCGTGCCGGCCCATCAAAGCACGTGGGAGAATCGGTCCCGATCCAGCGCCGAGCCCCCGAGGGAGGGAACCATGTCCAAGCGTGCCCGCAAGCGCCGCGACCGCAACAAGCGCGGCGCCAACCACGGCAAGCGCCCCAACACCTGAGGCGCACCCCGGATGCACGAGAGCCACGCCCCCGTCGAGGGACGTGGCTCTCGGTGTGTCCGGCGGACTAGCCGCGGCGCTCGATGGTGGTGCTGCGCACCTCGACGGTGGTCGTCGAGCCCTCGGGTCCGGACTCCACGGTCACCGTGGCCTGCTCCAGCACGGCCGTGCGCAGCTTGCTGCGCAGGCGGTCCTTCAGCTCCGGCGGGGCGTGCTCGTTGCCGCACTTGGTGGCGAGCAGCTTCTTCAGCTTCTCGTCCAGCCCGTACTCCGCCAGGCACGGCGAGCACTCCTCGAGGTGCTGGGTCAGCAGCGCCCGGCGGGCCTGGTCGCACTCGTCGTCCAGGAACAGCCAGACCTCGGCCAGCACCTCGGAGCAGTCGGTGTCGTGGTGGTTGCCGCAGCTCATGAGGAGACCTCCTGCCCGCCTCGCAGGAACCCGCGTTCGCGCGCGGTGTCGGTGAGCATGTCACGCAACTGGCGCCGGCCCCGGTGCAGCCGCGACATCACGGTGCCGATCGGGGTGCCCATGATGTCGGCGATCTCCTTGTAGGCGAAGCCCTCGACGTCGGCGAGGTACACCGCCATCCGGAAGTCGTCGGGCAGCCGCTGCAGGGCCGCCTTCACGTCGTTGTCCGGCAGCCGGTCCAGGGCCTCCACCTCGGCCGACGGCAGGCCGCGCGAGGTGTGCTCGCCGGCCTGGGCGATCTGCCAGTCGGTGATCTCGTCGGTGGGCGACTGCTGGGGCTGGCGCTGGCGCTTGCGGTAGCCGTTGATGTAGGTGTTGGTGAGGATCCGGTAGAGCCAGGCCTTGAGGTTCGTGCCGGCCCGGAAGGTCCCGAACGCCGCGTAGGCCTTCAGGAATGTCTCCTGCACCAGGTCCTCGGCGTCGGCCGGGTTGCGGGTCATCCGCAGCGCCGCGCCGTAGAGCTGGTCGATCAGCGGCATCGCGTCGCGCTCGAACCGCGCCGCGCGCGCCGCGGCGTCCTCGGCGTCGGTGCCCTCGGCGGCATCCGGTGCGCCGTCGACCACCGGCCCGGTCGGCTCGGTCGTGCCCGCGTCGGCGGCCTGCTCGGTGCCCGGCACCGCGCTCCTCTCGCGCCGGACCACGCCCGGCGCGGCCCCGGTGGCGACCGTCGAGGCGACGGCCGGATGACGGCCCGAGCCTACGCGCCCCACCACCGGCCGTCCTGTCGGCGGTCGTGCCCCCACCGGTCCCGGGCGGTCCATCAGCGACTGCATCACGTCAGGTGACAACGCCCGGCGGAGGGGGGCGATTCCCCGGGCAACTACCGTCGCGCCCGTGGCAGGGAAGGGAACGCCGGCGACCGCGCTGCTCGGCCGGGAGAAGGTCGAGCACCGGTTGCACAGCTACGCCCACGGCAGCGGGGCCGCGTACGGGCCCGAAGCCGCCGAGCTGCTCGGCCTGGATCCGGCCCGGGTGTTCAAGACCCTGGTGGCCGAGGTCGACGGCGCTCTGGCCGTGGGCGTCGTCCCGGTGTCGGCGACGCTGGACCTCAAGGCGCTGGCCGCGGCGCTGGGCGGGCGGCGGGCCCGGATGGCCGAGGTGGCCGCGGCCCAGCGGGCCACCGGGTACGTGGCCGGCGGCATCTCCCCGCTGGGCCAGCGCAAGCGGCTGCCGACCGTGCTGGACGCCTCCGCCGAGGCGCTGCCCACGCTGTTCTGCAGCGCGGGGCGGCGCGGTCTGGAGGTCGAGCTGGCCCCGGCCGACCTGCTCCGGCTCACCGGCGGGCGGTTCGCCCCGATCGCCACCTGACGGCCACCGGACGTCCGCCTGTCCGTCACCGGCGGCCGTCCGGCGATCTACGTCCGGGTGTGGGAAGCTCGATGGTTCGCCCCCCTTACGCCTGGTGGCGGCCCGGGGCCATCATGCTCCCGTGGTGGGGACGATTTCCGAGCGTGCGCGCGGCATCTGGCAGACCTGGTCGGTCCGGGGCGTCGCGCCCCGCGAGCTGCCCGCGCAGAGCGTCCGCGCGGTCTACGGGCTGTGGCTGGTGGCGCTGGGGCTGAAGTACCTCGGCGCGAGCTGGGACATCTCGTGGCACTTCCGCTGGCTGCGCGACGACCTCGCGCCCCCGCACCTGATCAACGCCGCGGGCACCGTGCTGGTGATCGTCCTGGTGGCCGCGCACACCTGGACCGGCTACGGGGTCGACAAGCCGGCGCTGCGCCTGATGCAGGCCGGGATCGTGGTGTTCCTGCTGGCCATCCCGACGGACCTGATCAACCACGCGGTGAACGGGCTGGACATCACCGCCTGGAGCCTCTCCCACTCGCTGCTGTACCTGGGCACCACGCTCACCCTGCTCGGCGTGCTGCGCGGCTGGTGGCTCTACGGCCGCGGGCCGCTGCGGGTGCCGGTGCTGGTCGTGCTGTGGGCGTCCCTCCTGGAGGCGGTGTGGTTCCCGGCCGGCCAGCAGGAGTACGGGGTGCTGGCGGTCGCCGCGTGGGACCGCGGCGAGCCGGACGCCGAGCCGATCCTGCTGCAGTTCGCCGCCGACCAGCTCGGCCGCCCGGTGGACCGCGCGGCGGTGCTGCACTTCGCGCTGCCGGTGCCGGACTGGGTGTACCCGGTGTGGCTGCTGGCCGCAGCCGGCATCGTGCTGGTGCTCGCCCGGATGATGGTCGGGCTGCGCTGGACGGCCACCCTGCTCACCGCCGGCTACCTCGCCTATCGCTGCGTGACCTGGGTGGCCCTGGTCGGCATCGGCTTCCCGCCGTCCGCGGTGCCGTTCCTGCTGCTCGGGGTGGCCGTGGCGATCGACGTGGCGTTCCGGCTCCCGCTGCCCGAGGCGCTGCGCCCGGTGCTGGGCGCGGTGCTGGCCACCGTCGGCGCGGCCGGGGTGGCGTTCGTGCAGTCCGAGTGGGTGGCCCTGCCGCCCGTCTCGCCCACCGCCTTCCTGGTCGGCGGCGTGCTGCTGGGCCTGCTCTGGTCGGCCGCCGCGCTCGTCGTCCGCTCGCGCACCCTGACCACCTGGGCCCGCCCCCACTGACGACCTCGTGCGCGAGTTTCATGCCTATAGGCATGAAACTGGCGCACGACCGTGCAGACAGGTGGTGACGGC
>DASQMQ010000144.1:0-7318 GCA_035645455.1 Pseudonocardia sp. | reverse complement strand
GCTCGACCGGCCCCTGTCCACGAACCTGTCCACGAACGGGAGTCGTCCCGTGCCCACCCTGCGTCCGAACGCGTGAATGCAGCCCTTGGATTCCGTGGTGGCAGCCGATGCGCTGGCCAGCAGGTCTACTCGTAAGCGTAGGTCCGGGGTTCGACTCCCCAAGGCGGCTCCAGCAGCGTGGGGCCGGGTCTCGAGCCCGCGCTGACGGTGAGGGCGTCAGCAACGACTGGACACGCGTGCCGGAGCGGCTCCCGCGTGGTCAGTCGATGGTGATGGTGAGTCGTAGGTCGTGGTGGCCGGTGCGGTCGTCGAACTCCGTGTCGTCGGCGAGGCGGATGGCGTAGGCGGGGTCGGCCCGCAGTCCGGGCGCGGGATCGGGCAGGTGCAGCAGGACGTCGTACGTGCCGGCGGCGAGACCGGGCGGTAGGGGCTGGTCGACCCGCACGGTGTGGGGGGTCCCGGGGACCCATCGACGCGGGTCGGCGTCGGTCGCCACGACCGTGGACGCGCCCGTGGTCCGGTGGCGCAGCACCACGTCGACCGGGCGCTCGTTGTACGGCGGCGCCACGCCGTCGTTGGCCACCGTGAACGTCAGGGCGAGCGGGGCGCCTGGCCGCATCCGCTCGGGCACGCTCGCCTCGATGAGCCGCAGCCGGTACCCCAGCCGCAGCCGCAGTTCGGGGGCGCACGTCCCGGTGAGCCTGGGGGTTCCTTCGACGTCGAGCATCGCGTCGACGTGCAGGCGGGCCACCTCGGTCACCAGGTCCCTGCAGCTGAGCGTGCTTCCGGGTCTGAGGGTGTCGGGGTCGAAGGCGACGACCTGGGGGACGAGCAGGCCCTCCTGGTCGATGTACGGGTAGAACCACGGCTGCTGCCGCACGTCGGGCCACCGGTCGTTGAGGAAGCTCTCGTCGTGGAAGCCCAGCCGGGCCCGGGGGGAGCCGTCGAACGCTGCGGCCGGGGGAATCGGCTCGGTGCCGAACAGGGCGGCCTTGTCGTCGGGGTAGCGCAGGACCACCGCACGCTGCTCCGGCACCGCCGCCAGCAGCGCGTCCACGATCCGGCGGGTGGCGTCGTTCACCGAGTCGTCCGGCGCGCGGTTGCCGCTGGTGGAGTTGTGCCACTCCCCCCACGGCCCGATGAACCCGGCGATCATGAAGGCCAGCACGTCGACGTTGCGGTGCAGCACGGGCCGCAGCTGGTCCAGGTGCGCGACGATCCGGTCGGCGTCGGCGTCCCGCCCGTGGCCCTGCTCCTGCTCCTGCTCGGACACCCAGTTGTAGGCGAAGTACGGGATCAGCTTGACACCGGTCGACCGTGCCGTGGCGAAGTCGCGGTCGACGCGGGCGAGGAAGTCCGCCGGGATCGCGGCGTCGCGCCACTCCTGCAGGGAGTACACCACCCGGACCAGGGTCGCCCCGGTGCGCTCACGTTCGCGGTGGACGTAGTCCAGGACGCCGGGCGTGTCCAACGGCTCACGGTTGGCCGCCGCGACGGCCGCCTCCGGTTGGTGGAAGACCACCGGGCCCCGCTCCGGGTTCGCCAACAGCGCGTTGCTCGCCCGGTACGTCACCGTCGGCCGCGACGTCGACTCCTCGACGCTGCACCCGGCACCGGCCAGCAGCGCGACGGACGACACCGCGGCCACCGCCACGTTCCATCGCCGCGCCGGGCGGTACCTGCGGGGTGATCCGGTACTCACGAGGTCTCCTCGATCCTGTTGCGGGCGGCGGCGTCAGGACGGCCCGGCGGCCCGGGCCGGCTCGACGTTCCTCTCGGGGCGAGGCCCGACCGCGCTGTGTCGTCGCTGGTGGCAGACCGGTGTCCGGCTCGGCCGACCGCACCGGGGGCGTGCGGGAAGGATCCGACCCGGCAGCGGCACGTCGGCTGCGGGTCGTCGGATCAGGTGTCGGCGACCGCGACGACGGCTCGCAGGTCGTTGTAGCCGGTGTCCGGACGCCAGATGTCCTCGTTGGCCAGCCGGATGCTGTACTCGGGCCGGTCGTGCAGGAGCGGGGCCGGGTCGGCCAGGTGCAGGAACAGCTCGTAGTCGCCCACCGGGAGATCCGGCGGCAGGGGCTGGGAGACGACCAGGTCCTTGCTCTCGCCGGGACCGGGCAACCACAGCCGGTTCCCCCGCCCGTCGCCGTCCACCACCAGCGGGTACGTCGCCCCGGTCGACCGCTCCCGCAGGACGATCTCCACGTTCCGGGGGTTCATGATCCGCGCCCAGCCGTCGTTGCTCATCGTCAACGACATCGTGAACGGACCCGAACGCGGCACCGAGGTGGGGACCTCGGCGTCGACCAGCCGGAAGCGGTAGCCCAGCCCGGCGGCGATCCGGTCGTACTGACCGGACGCCCGCCACGCCGCCGACACCTCGTCCCATCCTTCGTAACCTGCGCTGTCCTCGGCGTTGCGCGCGTGGAAGGCCGAGTAGTGGTCCCGCTCCAGCTCCTGCGGGCCGAACTCCTTGTTGTGGTCGGTGGCTATGCTGAGTTCCCCCTGCATCAGGGCGAACTCCGTGTCGGCCGTGACGAAGTCGACGTCCCTGTCCTCCCACGCGTAGAAGAACCCGTAGCCCAGTTCGTCGCCGGCGAAGTTGTCCTGCGAGAAGCCCAACCGTGCCTGGAGGCTCCCGTCGAAGGCGGTGTCCGCGGTCAGCGGCTCGACCGCCGAGGGGTAGTCGGTCAGCTGCTCGGTCGCGCTGTCCGCCCACCCCATCAGCTGGTACTTGTAGCAGGGGTAGCGCACGGCGACGTTGCGCGTCTCCGGGATGAAGGAGAGCAGTTCCTCGTACAGCTCGACGGCCGACGGGGTGAGCGAGGAGAAGCCGTTGTTGTTGCCCGGCGAGTCCAGGATGAGGTCGCTCCGGCAGCAGGCCTCGCCCCAACTGCCGAACAGGCCCAGTTCCACCGAGAAGACGACGTCCGCGTTGTCCCGCAGCACCGGCCCCAGCTGATCGAGATGCCGGCTGATCACCTCGGGCGGCGGATTGCCGGCGGTGTTGCTGGTGTTGTACTGGATCCGCCAGATCACCTTGAGACCGGCCTCGCGGACCGTGTCCAGGTCGGCCCGGATCTCGTCGAGCCGGGCCTGCGGGATGTCCCCCTCGTACTGCTGGATCTTCACCACGTCCCGCGCGAGCGTCATCGCGTCCGGGCCGTCCCGCAGCGCCTGCAGCTCGGCGAGCCCGACGGGCGGGTGCGGGCCACCGACCACACCGTTGGGCACGTCGTCGCAGCACGGGGGGCTGTACTGGAAGAACCACCCCCGCTCCGGGTTGGGGAACACGGCGGTGGTGTCCGCGGTGTAGGAGATCCGTGCCACCTCGGGGGACGGTGGAGCCGCGGTCTGCGTGCAGCCGGACACGAGCACGACGACGACGGACAGGACGACGGCGACCCACCCTCCTGTCGTCGTGGGACTCCCCGCTGAGCGATGCACTGCGCCATCACCGTTCTTCGCGGACGGACGCGGGGTGCGCGGCCTCACGTCCTGGCCCGGGCCGCGGTGACGGCGTCGAGCACGGCCCGGCGATCGAGCCCGGGCCGGAGCTCCTCCGTGGGATGGCCGGTGAGGTTGGGCCCGACCAGGTCGAAGCTCTCGTTGTAGAGCCACACGACGTCGTCGGCGGTGCGCAGCGCCGCGTGCACGTTGTCCTCCAGCAGCTGCCGGCGATCGGCCGCGGACAGCGTCCCCGGGTCGCACACCGTGAAGTCGGGCCCGGTCCACAGGCCGAAGGCGCAGTCGGGGGAGACGGCCACACCGACCGCGTCGCGCCGGTACCGCGCGCGGTGCTCGCCGTCGATGAGCGTGGCGCCCTCGTCGCGGATCCAGTCGGCGGCGTCGACGAAGTCCTGGGGGGAGCGGTAGTAGTAGCCGCCCTCGTTGCCGTCGACGATGCGCACCGCGGGTCCGGCGGTGTCGAGCATGCCGTTGACGAACGCGGGGATGAGGGCGTACTGGACGGAGGCGCGGTCACCGTCCTCCTCGGCGGCCTGCGCGTGCACCATGCCGACGGAGAACATCAGCACGACGGTGACGTCGGGCTTGTCGGACTGCAGCGCCGTCATGAACTGCGCCCCGCGCCGGCGCACCTGGGCCTCGACGGTGGCGAAGTCGCGGTCGGGGTACTGGGTGGTGTTGTAGCGCCAGGCGCTGTCGGCCACCTCGTCGTCGTAGTAGAACTCCGGGTCGAAGAAGATCCCGCGGGCTCCGGCCGCCGCGACCGCGGCGGACAGCTTCCGGGTGTTGCCGGTGATCCGGTCCCAGCGCGCGTCGTCGAACCACCCGCCGCCACTGGGGCTCTGACCCCGCACGGACAGGTAGTTGTCCGTGAACCGGCTCCACCGGATCGACGCGAAGGCGTCGAGCTGCACGTCGTCGGCCGTCCACGCCCGGTCCTCGAACATGTCGGGCGTGTGCCCCTGCACCGGTGTCACGGCGATGCCGTCGAAGGGGAGCTCCTCCAGTTCCCGGACGTGGTCGCGCACGTACGCCGCGCCGGGGGTGTCCCAGCCGATCTCGACCAGCTTCGCCCGGCCCGGCTCGGATCCGCCCGTCGTCGCGCTGCTCGCCGTCGCTGCGCCGGCCGGCGGGGACGGCGTCGACGGGGTGGCGCAGGCCGCCGCCGCCACCACCACCACGGTCACGGCGCTGCACCGCCACCGGGCCGCCGCACGGGCACCGGTCCGACCGGAACGGTCGGGCCCGGACGGGCGTCGTGCGTCGGCCATCGTCACTCCGGTCCTCTCGGGAACTGCCTGCTGTCGATGGCGGACGGTAACGATCACCGGGTGAACCGACGATGACCCTGTTCTTCACGGTTTCCTCATGGAGAACAGGCATTCGTCGGTGTGTCCTCGCCGATGCCCGGGGGCGCAGCGGGCACCGGCGGCGACCGCCACCCGGCCCGGCGCGACCGGGCGTGCGACCATGCCGACGTGCGTCTGCTGGTCGTGGAGGACGACATCGGCCTCAGCGCGCTGCTCCGCCGAGGTCTGGTCGAGGAGGGCTACGCCGTCGACACCGAGGCAACCGTCGCGCGTGCGGACCAGGCGCTCGCGGTCAACACCTACGACCTGGTGATCCTCGACCTGGGGCTGCCCGACGGCGACGGAACAGCGCTGTGCGCGGCCATGGCGGACACGCCCACGCGTCCACGGGTCCTCGTCCTCACCGCCCGCACCACGTTGTCGGACCGGGTGGGCGGGCTCGACGCCGGCGCCGACGACTACCTGGCCAAGCCGTTCGACTTCCCCGAGCTGACCGCGCGGGTCCGGGCCCTGCTGCGCCGCCCGCCCACTGCCCGCCGACCGGTGCTGCAGGTCGGGGACGTCCGGCTGGACCCGGCGTCGCACCGGGTGTGGCGGGGAGCTGTGGCGGTGCCGCTCACCCCACGGGAGTTCGCGCTCCTGGAGTACCTGCTCGCCCACCCCGGACAGGTGGTGCGGCGCACGGAACTCGTCGAACACGTGTGGGACGCCCACTACGACGGGGTTTCCAACGTCGTCGACGTCCACATCGGCAGCCTGCGGCGCAAGCTCGGGCAGCCCGGCGCCCCCGCACCGATCGAGACGGTGCGCGGCGTCGGGTACCGGATCGGCTGAACGCCGTGGACCTCCGCGCGCTGCGCATCCGGATCGCGGCGCTCTGTGCGGTCCTCTCGGCGGTCGTCGCCGGTGTGCTGGTGGTCGTCTCGGTGCAGATCGGCTCGGCGCGCATCCTGGAGGATGCCGACCGGGACGTCCGGGTGCTCACGGTCGCGGGCCTCGTCGAGGGGGCCGACGACACCTGGTGGGTCAACTCCGTGGAGGAGACGAGCGTCCCCCAGGGCGCCGTCCAGGTCGAGGCCCCGGTCTGGACCCTCGCCGGCTCGGCGATGGCGAACGGCGAGGCCAGCCTGCGGTTCGCCCAGGACGGCAGCGAGTACCTGGCGCACGCGCGTCGGGCGGCCGACGGGGTGCACGCCGCCGTCGCCGTGCTCCACCTCGACCCGTACCTCGACGAGATCACCGCGCTCACGCTCCAGATCACCACGAGCGCGGTCGCCGCCCTGCTCGTCCTGGCCGTCGTCGTGTGGTGGTGCACGGGCCGCCTGCTGCGCCCGGTCCGGCGCGCCCTCGACCGGCAACGCGAGTTCGTCGCGGACGCAGCCCACGAGATCCGCACACCCCTGGCCGTCATCCAGGGCTCCGCCAGCTTCGCCCTGTCCCGCCCCCGACCGACACCGGCCTACCTGCAGTCCCTGGCCGAGGTCCACGAGGCGGCGAGGCGGGCCGGCGACGGCGTCACCGGGCTGCTCGAGATGGCCCGGCTGCAGAGCGGGCACGACCAGCTGCGCCTGGCCCCGCTGCGGCTCGACCTGCTCGCCGAGGAGGTCGTCAGCGCCACCCGCGTCGAGGGCACGTCCGTCGTCATCCGGCCGGCACCCGCCGCGGTGGTCGACGGCGACCTGGCGCTGCTGCGCCAGGCGGTGGACAACCTGGTCCGCAACGCCGCCCGTCGCGGCACCCACGTGGAGGTGAGCGTCGGGACGGCCGGCGGACATGCCGTGCTCGCGGTGGCCGACGACGGCCCGGGCTTCACCCCGACCGCGATGGAGACCGCGTTCCAGCGGTTCCGGCGCGGTGACCAGCACGGCTCCTACGGCCTCGGGCTGGCGATCGTCGACCACATCGTGACCGCCCACCACGGACGGTGCAGCGCGCGCAACCGGGAGTCCGGCGGTGCGGTGGTGGAGATGCACCTGCCGCTGCACCCGCGCTTCCCGGGGGAGCCCGCACCGCGCCCGGTGCGGCCATCCCGGCGCCGGTGGCTGCGCACCGGCCGGGACGCCGGTCCCGCACCGTCCCGCAGCGCCGACAGCGGGTCGCCGGACGAGCAAGGGCGCACGTAGCGCCCGCGCGAGCCCCCGGGCCGCGTCCCGCCTCCCCGGCGGCGGTACCTCTCCCGATCCTCAGGGGGTGCCGGCCCGGCGGGCGTCGGCGAGGCTGTGGGCGTGGAGTACGTGTCCAGAGTGCCGCGACCGCCGCTGGACGGGCTGATCGACGACCTCTACTACCTGGCGGGTGCGCCGCCGTACGCCCGGCTGACGCTGCCGCCGCCGTCGGCGTTGCTCATCGTCAACCTCGGGGCGCCGTTCCGCATCCGCGCCGGCACCGACATCGAGACGGCCGAGTACGCCGACGGCTGCGTGGTCACCATGCCCACCCGCGCCTGGGAGTTCGGCTACCCCCTCCGGACCCGGTCCGTCGGCGTGCACTTCAAGCCGTGGGGGCTGGCGCCGTTCCTGCCGATGCCCGCGGCCGAGCTG
>DASQMQ010000143.1:0-2010 GCA_035645455.1 Pseudonocardia sp. | reverse complement strand
TCGACCCGCAGGCTGACGCCGTCCAGCACCGGCTCGCCGGGGGCGTAGCCGAACCGGACGCCGTCCAGCTCGATCGCCAGCGGACCGGCCGGCAGCGACCGCGGCTGCGCCGGGTCGACGACGTCGGGGCGGGCGTCGATCAGCTCGTAGACCCGCTCGACGCCGGCCCGGGCCAGCTGCGCGACGACCACCAGGCCGCCGATCATCCGGGCCGGCCCGACCAGCTGGGCGACGTAGGTGGTGAAGGCCAGGAAGGTGCCGATGGTGATCGAGCCGGTGAGCGCCAGCCAGCCGCCGAACCCGATCACGCCGACCTGGCCCAGGGTCGGCAGGGCGAGCAGGGTCGGGTTGAGCCGGGCGGTCAGCCGGGCGGCCCGCATCCGCTCGGCGTAGAGCCGCCCGGCCGCCTTCTCCAGCGCGGCGACCTCGCGGGCCTCCTGGCCGAACCCCTTGACCACCCGGACGCCGGTGACGGTCTCCTCGACCTGCTGGGCGATGTCCGCGGCCCGCTGCTGGGCCGACCAGGTGGCCGGGAACAGCGCCGTGCGGGCCCGCATGGTGATCCACACCGCAGCCGGCAGCATGACCAGCGCGACCACCGTGAGCATCGGCGACAGCCAGAGCATCGCGGCCACCGAGGTGATCACCAGGGTGACCATCCCGAGGGTGAACGGGACCATGGCCAGCAGCGACTGGGTGAGCTGCAGGTCGCTGATGGTGCGCGAGACCACCTGCCCGGTGCGCATCGCGTCCTGGCGCGGCCCGTCCAGCCGCTGGACCGCGGCGAACACCTCCCGGCGCAGGTCGTGCTGGACGTCCAGGGACAGCCGCCCGGCCAGGTAGCGGCGCAGGAACGAGGTGCCGAACCGGAACAGCGCCAGCCCGAGCACGGCCGCGACCACCGGCACGAGCACGTCCGTCGATCCGGCCACCGCGTCGTCCACGGCCACCCGGACCAGCAGCGGCACCACCGCTTCGGCGCCCACCCCGATGGCCGAGGCGAGCAGGGCGCCGACGGTGACGGCGCGGTGGCGCAGGCAGGCACGAGCGAGCCGGCGGATCCAGCCGGCGGGAGGAGCGGGGGGCACGCACCCACCGTAAGCCTCCGCTCCGACAGCGGCCGGTGGCCGCTCGGCCCGGGCGGGCTCAGGTGATGTCGCGCCGCCCACCCAGCCCGATCGCCGTGGCGGTGGCCAGCCCGGTCCACCCGGCCAGCACCAGCAGCGCGCCCCACCACCGCGGCGGGTCGTTCACCAGCGCCAGCGGCGCCCCGGACCGCTGCGACACCAGCCCGGTGAGCGACCCGACGATCGGGCCGGCCGATCCCGCCGGGGTCAGCGGTCGGCCCGCTCCACCACCCCGGCGTCACCGGTGACCGGGCCGCCGGGACGCCGCCAGCCCAGGTCGTCGTCCTCCGCGGGGGCGTCGAGCCGCGGGCGGGACTCGGCGAACAGGTCGACCTCGACGGCCTGGGCGGGCGCGGGCGGGTCGCCGACCGGGTCGGCCGGGCGCCGGTCGTCCGGCTCGGCCCCGGCCGGAACGTCCTCGGCCAGCCGCGCGCCCGTGTTCCCGACCGGGTCCGGCCAGGCCGGGGCCTCGGCGAACAGGTCGACGTCGGCGGCCGCGGCCGGGCGCACGGCCCAGCTGTCCACCGCCGGGGTGTCGGATGCGGACAGCTCCGGCGGGGACGGCCGGTACCGGTTCCCGGCGGATCCGGCCAGCGGCTCCCCCGCGGGGACGGCGTCGAGCGGCGTGCCGGTGTCCACCTCGGAGCGCTCGGCGGACCAGGACGACCCGTTCGCCGGCTCGGTCGGCTCCTCGGCGGCGGCCTCGTCGACCACCGGCTGGTCGGCGACTTCGTCGGCCCGGGGTTGCTGGGCGGGGGCCTCGTCCGCCTCCGGCGCAGCCGGCTCGACCGTCAGGTCCTCGACCGGTGCCGGGTGGGCAGCCGGCTCCACCACGGCGGTGCCGCTGACAGCGTCGAGGGCATCGACCGGATCAGCGGGGTCG
>DASQMQ010000142.1:0-33498 GCA_035645455.1 Pseudonocardia sp. | reverse complement strand
GTCGAGGCGGGCACGGCGGACGAGGCCGGGGCGGCGTTCGCCGCCGGTCACCTCGACGGCGCGGTGCTGGTGGTGCGCGACGAGGTGCTGACCCGCCCGCCCGGCCCGGGCGACGGCCGGCACCCGCTGCCGTCCGCGGCGGACTTCGCCGAGGCGATGGGCGCGCTCGGCGTCGGCTGGGACGCCCGGGTCGTCGCCTACGACCGGCAGGGCGGCGGGATCGCCGCGCACCTGGTCCACCTGCTGCGGATCCTCGGCCAGGACGCCGCCCTGCTCGACGGTGGACCGGCCGCGATCGCCGACCCGCCGGTCACCGGCCCCCCGTCGCCGCTCGCACCGGTCGCCCGCGAGCCCCGGCCCTGGCCGGTCGACCTGCTGCCCGACGCCGACGAGGTGGCCGCGCACGTCGCCGGTGGCGGGGTGCTGATCGACGCCCGGGCCGCGGCCCGGTTCCGCGGCGAGACCGAGCCGCTGGACCCGGTGGCCGGGCACATCCCGGGCGCGGTCAACGCCCCCTACCAGGACAACCTCGACGCCGACGGCCGGTTCCGGCCCGCCGCCGACCTGCGCGCGGAGTACGCCCGCCTGGGCGCCGGGCCGGACGCCGTCGTCTACTGCGGGTCCGGCGTCACGGCCTGCCACGACCTGCTGGCCATCGAGCACGCCGGGCTGGGCCGGGCCCGGCTCTACGTCGGGTCGTGGAGCCAGTGGTGCCGCGACCCGCAGCGCCCGCAGGCCACCGGCCCGGCCTGACCCGGTCACCCCCGAGGAGATCGAGCCGTCGGCGCGGCCCGACCGCCCGGACAGCCGACGGGCCCGGGCGGACTCAGCCGTTGCGCGGCGCCCGGCCGATGCCGGCCAGGTAGAGCACGAGCAGCGCGGCGCCCGGCGGCACCGCGACGTAGACCCACCACGGGTGCACGGCGGCCCCGGTGGTCAACACGATCAGCCCCCACAGCGCCAGGTTCACCGCCGCGATGCTCGCCCAGACGATGGTCAGCACCCGCATGGCCACGCCGCCGCCGGTGGCCGAGAAGACCGGGCGCCGGCCCTCGGTCCGGGGCAGGTCGGGCAGGTCGGGCAGGTCGGCGGTCACCGCGGCCAGCTCGCCGCGGGTGCGGGCGGCCCACACCGCGCGGACCCGCTGGTCGAACTCGGTCAGGTCGAGCTGGCCGACGTCGTGGGCGCGGCTCAGGCGGTCCTGCACCCCGTTGCGCTCGACGTCGGAGACCCGCATGTCCTCCGGGCGGACCGGGCGTCCGGCCGGCAGGACGGGGCCCACGACCTCGGCCTGCTCCGGTTCACGTGCTGGCCGATCGCCCCCGGGCTCCCCCATCGGGCGATGATCCCACGTCCGCGGGGGGCCGCCGTCCTCCGTTCGACCGATCCCCGGCTCAGGAGATGACCAGCAGGAACAGCCCGGCCATCGTGTAGGCGACCATCAGCAGCACCAGCGGGACCTGGTCGGCGAGGCGGCGCTGTTCGGGCAGCAGCGCGACGCTCCGGTCGTGCGCGGCCACCACCGCCACCACGTGCCCGACGAGCACGGCACCGATCTGGATGCCGGCCACCAGGCTCGGCGCGGGCACCGCCGAGATCGGGCCGAGCTGCTGGCCGGCCAACTGGGTCAGCCCGCGCGGACCCTCCACCATCAGCAGCGTGGCGTAGTGCGCGACGGTGTAACCGGCCGCGATCGGGACCAGCGTGCTGGCCAACTGCCCGGCCAGCGCCCCGGTGGACAACCGGTACAGCAGCGCGACGACCAGCACGGCCCCCACCAGCACGGCGGTGTCCGCGGCCGCCGGCAGCGCCAGCGCGCTCCATCCGCTCCAGCCGGTCAGCCCGTCGAACACGGTGGAGCCCCACCACACCGCGAGGAACGCCACCAGCCCCGGCGCCACCGGCACGGCAGCCAGCCCGCGCAGGGGGTTGCGCCAGCCGATCCGGCCGTCGGCGAGCGGGCCGATCGGGGCGAGCGATCCGGTGAGCGTCGAGTAGACCTCGAAGGCGTCCCCGCGGGCGAACCAGTCGGGCCCCCAGCGGACCGCGGCGGCCACCTGGACCGCGGCGTAGCCGAGCATCGCCCAGGCCACCACGGCGGGCTGGTCCCGCCCGGTCGGGATCAGCTCCAGCCAGACGAACCCCAGCAGCGCACCGGCCGCCGGCCAGTAGCCCAGCCCGGCGGGCAGCGGGGGGCAGGTCCGGCGGCGCAGCGCGGTCGCGACGATCCGGGCCAGCAGCCGCAGCGGGTTGACCGCCCGCCAGACCGGCCCGAACACCAGCGACACCGGCACGATCCCCACCCACAGCAGCACGTACAGCGCGCGGGGCGCGGGGTTGGCGTCCGGGTCCGGCGGCCCGGTCAGCCCGCCGACGACCAGGTAGCCGGCCAGCACCAGCAGCGCCGCCTGCAGCGCGGTCAGCAGGCCCGGCGGGATCCGGCCGAGCGGGCGGCCGCCGACCGGGCCGGTGAACCGCGGCGTCCGCCACAGCAGCGCGACGGCCAGGAACGACAGCAGCACCACCACACCGCCGGTCTGCAGGACCAGCTCGCCGTCCAGCGGCAGGCCCTCGACGCCGCCGATGCCGTGCGCGAGGGTCACGCCGGTCCCGGCGGCAGCGGGGCCGGCAGCCCGCGGCGCAGCGCCGCCACCCCGGCCACCACGACCCCCAGCCCGCCGCCCAGGGTCAGCGCCACCAGCAGGCGGTCCAGGTCGGCCCCCCAGGAGTACGGCACCACCGCGTCGACCAGCGTGAACACGTCGATCGGGGTGATCACCACGGCGAACAGCCCACCCGCGGCGACGCACAGCAGCGGCCCGGCCGGGTTGCCCCGGACCGTCAACCAGCTGCCGACCAGGCCGAGCGGCCAGCCGAGCAGGGCGTAGCCGGCCGCGCTGAGCACCATCAGCCCGTACGGCTGGTCCTCCGGCACCCCCGCCGAGCCGAACACGTGGACCAGGTGCGCCACGATGACCGTCGCGGTGGCCGCGGCCAGCACGTACCGGCCCCACCGGCGGCCGGCGCCGAGCACCCCGGCGACCGCGGGCACGGCCAGCGCCGCCAGCACCACGAGCCACCACAGCGGGGACGGCGGCGGGGGCCAGAACTGCTCGCCCCGCACGCTCACCGGCTGGTCACCCACTCGCAACGGCACCGACCAGGCCAGCACGCCGCGGGTCGGGGCGTCCCGATCAGCGGCTATGGTGATCCGCGGATCGGACCAGTAGGCGGTCCCGCCCGGCGGCACGGTGGGCAGCCCGGAGATGACCGAGCCGGGCAGCGGCTCGACCACGACCGGGACGCCCGTCCCGTTGTCCAGCCGCAGCCGGGCCCCGAACTCGACCGCCCGCACCTGCAGGCCCGGCACCGGCGGGTCCAGCCCGAGCACCCGGGCCTGGCTGGCCGCCGACGACAGCCCGCCGGCGTGCGCGGCGGCGGGCGGCGCCGTGGCCGGCAGCAGCACCCCGACCAGCGCGGCGACGAACGCGATCACCAGCAGCACCCTTCCGACCCGCACGCCCTCCACCCTACGAGCGCCGCACCCCCGCCCCACTCCCCCGGGGGTCGTGCGCGGGAACGAGTGCCAGAGCCCTGTTCTTCACGCCCGACCCGCGTTGAGCAGCGGGGATGCCAGGGTCGTGAGGTCGGTGAGGTCGGTGGGGTGTCGCTATCGGACCTGGAGTTCGGCGAGGGGGACGGCGCGCTGCTCCAGCTCGACCTCGAACACCCCGGGCAGGTCGGCGACCAGCCGCACGGTCGTGCTGGCCCCGGCGGTGACGAAGCTGGACCGGTCGTAGCCGTGCACGTGCACCTCGTCGGCGACGTCGCTGGACACCACCACCTCGACCGTCGAGCCCACCGGCACCGCGTACCGGACGACCCCGCCGGACACCGCCCCGCCGGCGTAGGCCACCTCGACGCGCTGGGTGCCGTCGGCAGCCGCGGCGGCCGGCACGGCCGTGCCGGCGACCGGGCCGGTGCACCCGGCCAGCGCGAACACCCCGGCCACCAGCGTCGCGGCCACCCGTCCGCCCGGCCTGCCCATTCGGCGTCCTCCCTGCTCAGCGGCCGCTCGTGGGTTCCACGGCCGTAGGCGTGATCCTCCCGCACGACATACTGCGGGGGTGACCGCCCACCCCGTCGCCCCCGTCCCCGACCGGCTGTTCGACGACGACGAGCGCGAGCAGCGCTGGCGGGCGCGGTTCACCGCGACCCGGGTGTCGCGCCCGGACTGGTCCCGCGACGCCCCGGACCGGTCGGTCTACACGTCCAACGCCAGCGGCACGACCGAGGTCTACGTCTGGGACCGGTCCACCGACCTGCACCGGCGGGTCACCGACCGGCGCAGCGGCACGCACATCGCCACGCTGTCCCCGGACGGCGCGGACGTGTGGTGGTTCGCCGACACCGACGGCGACGAGTTCGGGCACTGGGTGCGCGAGCCGTTCCCGGGCAGCGCCGGCCCGGCCTCCCCCGCGCTGCCGGGCGTCGAGGACGGCTACCCGGCCGGGCTGGAGCTGGGCCGGACGGTGGTGGTCGCGGGCACCTCCACCGACGACGGCACCCGGATCTGGGTGCGCCGGGGCGACGGACCGGCCGAGGTCGTCTACTCCCACGAGGAGGACGCCGGGGTCGGCGGGCTCTCCGAGGACGAGACGCTGCTGGCGATCAGCCACTCCGAGCACGGCGATTCCCGGCACCCCGCGGTGCGGGTGCTGCGGGTGTCCGACGGCGGCGCGGTCGCCGAGAAGTCCGACGGCCCCGGCCGCGGGCTCACCCCGCTGGCCTTCGCCCCGGTCCCCGGCGACCAGCGCCTGCTGCTGCTGCACGAGCGCCGCGGCCGCGAGGAGCTGCTGGTCTGGGACGTGGCCGCGGACACCGAGACCGAACTGGCCCTGGACCTGCCCGGTGAGCTGGCCGCGGACTGGACCCCGGACGGCGCCGAGCTGCTGGTCTGGCACACCCACGCGGCCCGCACCCGGCTGCACCGCTACCGGGTGGCCACCGGTGAGCTGGCCGAGCTGCCGGTGGCGCCGGGCTGCGTCGGCTCGGCCCGGGTCCGCCCGGACGGCACGGTGGAGTACACCTGCTCCTCGGCCGCGCAGCCGTCGAGCGTGCGGGCGCTGCACCCGGACGGCACCGACCGGGTGCTGCTCGCCCCGCCCGGACCGGCCGCCCCCGGCTCGGTCCCGGTCACCGACCTGTGGGTGGACGGGCCCGGCGGCCGCGTGCACGCGCTGGTGTCGCAGCCGGCCGGGACCGGCCCGGCACCGGCGGTGTTCAGCCTGCACGGCGGCCCGCACGCCGCGGACGAGGACCGGTTCAGCGCCATGCGGGCGGCCTGGGTGGACGCCGGGTTCGTCGTGGTGGAGGTCAACTACCGGGGGTCGACGGGCTACGGCTCGGCCTGGCGGGACGCGATCGAGGGCCGGCCGGGCACCACCGAGCTGGCCGACGTGGCCGCGGTGCTCGACCGCTGCGTCGCCGACGGCCTGGTCGACCCGGACCGGTGCGTGGTGGAGGGCTGGTCGTGGGGCGGCTACCTGGCGCTGCTGGCGCTGGGCACCCAGCCGGACCGGTGGGCGGCCGGGATCGCCGGGGTGCCGGTGGCCGACTACCTGACCGCCTACGCCGACGAGATGGAGCAGCTGCGGGCGTTCGACCGGGCGCTGTTCGGCGGCTCGCCGGCGGAGCGGCCCGAGGCGTACCGCACGGCCTCCCCGCTGACCTACGTGGCCGAGGTGCGGGCGCCGGTGCTGGTGCTGGCCGGGGAGAACGACCCGCGCTGCCCGATCCGCCAGGTCGACAACTACCTCGACGCCCTCGCCGCCCGGGGCGACGTGCCCTACGAGGTCACCCGGTTCGACGCCGGGCACGGCAGCCTGGTGGTCGAGCAGACGATCGCCCACGTCGGCACCGAGATCGGGTTCGCGCTGCGGGTCAGCGGAGCGCGGACGGGGGCGCGCTGACACCGCTCCCGTGCCCGGCGCCCACCAGGGCGCGATCGATCGGGGCGGACCACTCGGCACGGGTCGCCCGGGTCACAGCCGGGACGCGCAACGTCATCGTCGGGTAGCACTGCCGAAACACGGCGCGACGACGCTGGGGCCGGCCCCGAGGAGGTGGAGCGCGTGGCGCTGTGGCGGGTGCACGTGGAGCTGGAGGACCGGCCGGGACGGCTGGGCGAGCTGGCCACGGCCGTGGGCACCGCCGGGTGCGACATCATCTCGCTGCACGTGGTGGGCGAACCGGCCGACGACGGTTCGGTGACCGACGAGCTGCTGGTCGAGGTGCCCGAGACCGCCGACCCGGCGACCCTGGTCGACGCGATCACCGCGGCCGGCATCCCGTGCACGGTGCTCGTCCGGGCCGATGCCACGGAGCTGTCCGACCCGGCGACGACGGCGCTGGCGCTGGCCCGGATGGTGGCCGCCGACCCCGGCAGCGCTCCGCGGGCGGTGGCCACCCTGCTGCGCGCCCGGCTGGTCGACCCGGCCGCCCCGGACCCGGACGGGCACGCGCACACCCTGCGGGTCGGCGCCCGGCAGGTGCGGCTGGGGCGGGCCTGGCCGTTCACCGCGACCGAGCTGTCGCGCGGCGCGGCGCTGCTGGAGCTGGCCGCCCAGCTGGCCATGCGGGCCCCGGCGGGGGTCGAGCCCACCGACCGGATCCTGCTGCTGCGCGACGGCTCCGAGGTGCGGATGCGCCCGGCCGCCCCGTCGGACGCGCTGCTGGTGGCCGCGCTGCACGCCCGCTGCGCGCCGGCCACCCGGCACGCCCGGTTCCTCAGCCCCGCGCCGCGGCTGCCCGAAGGTCAGCTCGACGAGCTGCTCGGCCGCGGCGCCGAGCCCGCCCGCGCCGTGCTGGCGGTGACCGCGGACGGCGGCAGTGCGGTCGGGCTGGTCACCCTGCACCACGACCCGGACGGCTCCGGGCGGGCCGCCGTGCTGGTGGAGGACGCCTGGCAGGGCCGCGGCCTGGGCACCGCGCTGCTGCGCCGGGCCGCGGACCTGGCCGCGGAGCTGGGCCTGACCGACCTGACCGGGGTCGCCCGGGGGGACGGCCTCGGCGTCACCCGGCTGCTGCGCCGGGCCGGGATGCGGCCGTCGGCGGAGATCGTGGACGGGGTGGTGCTGCTGCGCGCCCCCGTCCCCGGACCGTCGGGAACGACGTCGTCGTGATCACCGGGGCTGGACGATCACGACGACGTCGTTCCGGACCGAGCGGGTGGGTCAGTTGAGCTCGATGCGCTCGCCGGTGTCGCCGGCGAACATGTGCAGGTGGCCCTCGCGCGGGGCCAGGTGCAGGACCTCGCCCTTGGCCGGGGGCCGCCGGCCGTCGACCCGGGCGATGACCTGCTTGCGCTCGGTTCCGACCTGGGCGGTCCCGTAGATGTAGGCGTCCGCGCCGAGCTCCTCGACCACGTCGACCTCGGTGGGGATGCCGGCGCCCTCGGGCACCGGGTCCATGTCCTCGGGCCGGACCCCGACGGTGACGTTGCGGGTGGACCCCACGGCGTCGGCAGCCTGCCGCGGCACCCGGACGTCGGCCCCGCCGAAGTGCAGCACGTCGCCGTCGAGGTCGACGTTGAGCAGGTTCATCGCCGGGGAGCCGATGAAGCCGGCGACGAACACGTTGTTCGGGTGGTCGTACATCCGCCGCGGGGTGTCGACCTGCTGCAGGAGGCCGTCCTTGAGCACCGCGACCCGGTCACCCATGGTCATCGCCTCGACCTGGTCGTGGGTCACGTACACGGTGGTGATGCCCAGCCGGCGCTGCAGCGAGGCGATCTGGGTGCGGGTGGACACCCGCAGCTTCGCGTCCAGGTTGGACAGCGGCTCGTCCATGCAGAACACCTGCGGCTGGCGGACGATCGCCCGGCCCATCGCGACGCGCTGGCGCTGGCCGCCGGACAGCGCCTTGGGCCGGCGGTCCAGGTAGTCCTCCAGGTCCAGGATCTTGGCCGCCTCGGCCACCCGCTCGCGGATCTTGTCCTTGGGCTCGCCGGCGATCTTCAGCGCGAAGCCCATGTTCTCGGCCACGGTCATGTGCGGGTAGAGCGCGTAGTTCTGGAACACCATCGCGATGTCGCGGTCCTTCGGGGGCACCCGGGTGACGTCGCGACCGCCGATGTGGATCGAGCCCTTGTCGATGTCCTCGAGCCCGGCCAGCATCCGCAGGGAGGTGGACTTCCCGCAGCCCGACGGGCCCACCAGCACCAGGAACTCGCCGTCGGTGATCTCCAGGTTCAGCGAGTCGACCGCGGGGCGGGTGGAGCCGGGGTAGATCCGACTCGCGCTGTCATAGGTCACAGCAGCCATGCTGTGCTCCTTTCCACCGGCAGGAACGTGCCGGACGATCCGAGTGGGGTAGCCCGCGCAGCCTGCCACCCCGCGGGCCGTCCCGGCCAGCTCCGCTACTCCGCGTAACACTTAAATCACGTTAGGCCAGACGTTACGTGATCGTTGCTGGCAGATGTTGCCCTGGTACGTGCGTAAACGCTTTCCTTGGGCGGATCTCTCAGCGGGAGCTCGAACCCGGCGCCCCCGCGACGTCCCCAGCGAAGCGGAGTACCCGTATGTCAGGAACACGGCGAGGGCGGACCCCCGCCCTGCTCAGTGCCGCGCTCGGAGTGAGCCTCGTGCTCGCCGGCTGCGGCGGCAGCAACGTCGCCGGTGGCGGTGGTGGCGGCGGCGAGACCGCCGCGGGCGGTGCCGACTGCGAGGCCTACACGCAGTACGGCGACCTGAACGGTACCCAGGTCAGCCTCTACACCTCGATCGTCGCCCCCGAGGACCAGCCGCACATCGACTCGTACAAGAAGTTCGAGGAGTGCACCGGCGCCCGGATCGTCTACGAGGGCTCCAAGGAGTTCGAGGCGCAGCTGCCGGTCCGCATCCAGTCCGGCAACCCGCCGGACGTGGCCTACATCCCGCAGCCGGGTCTGCTGCAGACGCTGGTCCAGCAGACCGCCGCGGTGAAGCCGGCCCCGCAGGCCGTCGTGACCAACGTGGACCAGTACTTCTCGGAGACCTTCAAGTCCGCGGGCTCGGTGGACGGCACGCTGTACGCCGCCCCGCTGGGCGCCAACGTCAAGTCGTTCGTCTGGTTCAGCCCGCAGGCCTTCGAGGCCAAGGGCTACACCATCCCGACCACCTGGGACGAGATGGTCGCGCTGTCGGACCGGATCGTCGCCGACGGCGGCGTGCCGTGGTGCGCGGGCATCAACTCCGGTGAGGCCACCGGCTGGCCGCTCACCGACTGGCTCGAGGACACCATGCTCCGGGAGAACGGGCCGGACGTCTACGACCAGTGGGTCAACCACGAGATCCCGTTCAACGACCCGAAGGTCGGCGCGGCGCTGGACCGGGTGGGACAGATCCTGAAGAACCCGGCCTACGTCAACGGCGGGCTGGGCGACATCTCCACCATCGCCACCACCACGTTCCAGGACGGCGGGCTGCCGATCCTGGACGAGTTCTGCTTCATGCACCGCCAGGCCAACTTCTACGCGGCCAACTTCCCGGAGGGCACCGACATCTCCGAGAACGGCGAGGTGTTCGCGTTCCCGCTGCCGCCGATCAACACCACCCAGCCGGAGACCATCCTGGTCGGTGCCGAGTTCGTCGCGGCGTTCGCCGACCGGCCCGAGGTCCAGGCCTTCCAGGCCTTCCTGTCCTCGCCGGAGTGGGCGAACGAGAAGGCCATCGCCACCCCGGAGGGCGGCTGGATCAGCGCCAACACCGGCCTGGACCCGAACAACGTGGCCAGCGCGGTGGACAAGCTGTCGGTGGAGATCCTCCAGGACGAGTCGAAGACCTTCAAGTTCGACGGCTCCGACCTGATGCCGGCCGCGGTGGGCTCGGCCTCGTTCTGGACGGCGATGACCGACTGGATCACCGGTAAGAGCACCGCCGACTCGCTCACCTTCGTCGAGCAGTCCTGGCCCCAGCAGTAGGCCCCGCACCGGGGGCGGGTGGAGCGATCCACCCGCCCCCGGTCCCGACGCTCGGAGGTGATGCGGCATGACCCTGTTCGACAAACTCCTGCAGCTCGTGGTCGCGGTGGCCATCTTCGCCCTGGTGCTGGCCGCGGTGCTGTTCATCGCCGACCGGGCCCGGGGACGGCGGTCCGAGCTCTGGCAGAGCATGGCCTTCGTGCTGCCGGCCGTGCTGCTGCTGCTGGTGGGCCTGATCTACCCGGCCCTGCGCACCGCTTACCAGTCCTTCTTCGACGCCGGCAGCAACAACTTCGTCGGCGTCGAGAACTACGTACGCATCTTCACCCAGCCCGAGCTGCTGCTCGTGCTGCGCAACACGTTCCTCTGGGTCGTGCTGACGCCCCTGGTCGCCACCGCGGTCGGGCTGGTCTACGCGGTGCTGGTGGACCGCTCCCGGGTGGAGTCGTTCGCCAAGTCGCTGATCTTCCTGCCGATGGCGATCTCGTTCGTCGGCGCGTCGATCATCTGGAAGTTCGTCTACGAGTACCGGCCCAACCAGCAGGGCATCCAGCAGATCGGCCTGGTCAACCAGTTCCTGGTGTGGATCGGCCTGGAGCCGGTCAACCTGCTGCTGATCCCGTTCTGGAACAACGTCCTGCTGGTCATCGTGATGATCTGGATCCAGGCCGGGTTCGCGATGACCATCCTCTCGGCGGCCATCAAGGCCATCCCGGACGACATCACCGAGGCCGCCCGGCTGGACGGCGTCGGCGGGCTGCGGATGTTCTTCTACATCACGCTGCCCAGCATCCGCCCGGCCGTGGTGGTGGTGCTGACCACGATCAGCATCGCGGTGCTGAAGGTCTTCGACATCGTCCGCACCATGACCGGCGGCCAGTTCGGCACCAGCGTGGTGGCCAACGAGTTCTACGCGCAGAGCTTCCGGCTGTTCAACATCGGCATCGGCTCGTCGCTGGCGATGATCCTGTTCGTGCTGGTGGTGCCGATCGTCGTCTACAACATCCGGCAGATGCGGAAGGTGGACGCCCGATGACCGTCCTGGACCAGACCCCGGCCGGCGGCTCGTCGACCGACCTCGCCAAGGTCGCCACCAGCAAGTCCTCCGAAGCCCGCAAGCAGCTCAGCTCACCGTGGGCGTCGCTGGCCGCGGTGGTCATCGCGGTGCTCTGGACGCTGCCCACGTTCGGGCTGTTCCTGTCCTCGTTCCGGCCGGAGCGGGAGGTCAAGCGGACCGGTTGGTGGACCTTCTTCACCAACCCGGACTTCACCCTCGACAACTACAACGAGGTGCTGTTCGAGGGCAACCAGCCGCTGGCCAACTACTTCGTCAACTCCATCCTGATCACCATTCCGGCGGTGATCATCCCGATCGTGCTGGCCACCATCTCGGCCTACGCGTTCGCCTGGATGAAGTTCCCGTACAAGGACACCCTGTTCGTGGCGATCTTCGCGCTGCAGATCGTGCCGCTGCAGGTGGCGCTGCTGCCGCTGCTGGAGATCTTCGTGGGCAGCGGGCTGAACAACACGTTCTGGACGGTCTGGATCGCGCACTCGATCTTCGCCCTGCCGCTGGCCATCTACCTGCTGCACAACTCCATGCGGGACATCCCGGCCGAGCTGGTCGAGGCGGCCCGGGTGGACGGAGCCGGTCACGTGCTGATCTTCACCCGGATCATGCTGCCGCTGATGCGGCCGGCCATCGCGGCGTTCGGCGTGTTCCAGTTCCTGTGGGTGTGGAACGACCTGCTGGTGGCGCTGGTGTTCGCCGGCGGCACCGCGGACGTCGCGCCGCTGACCGTGCGGGTCGCCGAGCTGTCGGGCACCCGCGGATCCGACTGGCACCTGCTGTCGGCCGGGGCGTTCATCTCGATCATCGTCCCGCTGATCGTGTTCCTCAGCCTGCAGCGGTTCTTCGTCCGTGGCCTGCTCGCGGGCAGTGTCAAGGGCTGAGCGACGCAGGACGAGCGGGCACCCCGGACCGCTGCGGTGACCACCATCAGGGACGTCGCCGAACGGGCCGGGGTGTCCATCGCCACCGTCTCCCGGGCGCTGCACGGGCTGCCCCGGGTGTCGGAGGCGACCCGGCGCCGGGTGCTGGCCGCCGCCGCCGAGCTGCACTACGTGCCCTCGCCCAGCGCGGCCAGCCTGGCCACCGGGCAGACCATGGCCATCGGCGTGATCGCGCCGTCGGTCAACGGGTGGTTCGTGGCCACCGTGGTGCACAGCGCCGAGCGGCTGCTCCGCCCGGCCGGGTACGACGTCCTGCTCTACAGCCTGGGCGCCGACGGGGCCGAGCGGCGCCGAGCGTTCGCCGGCAACCTGCTGCGCAAGCGGGTGGACGCGATGCTGGTGATCGGCATCCGGCCGACCCTGGCGGAGGTGGCCGCACTCAGCGCCGCCGGCGGCCCGGTCACCGTGGTCGGCGCGGCCGTCCCCGGCTGGGCCAGCGTGCGCATCGACGACGAGGCCGCCGCCCGCCGCGCGGTCCGCCACCTGCTCGACCTCGGTCACCGGCGGATCGCCTACATCGGCAGCGAGCCCGCCGGCCCGACCGAGACGGTCGCCTCCGCCGACCGCCGGATCGGCTACCGCCGCGCGCTGGTCGCCGCCGGCCTCCCCGCGGACCGGGCGCTGGAGGTGGAGGGCGGGTTCTCCGTCCGCGGCGGGATGGAGGCGATGGACCGGCTGCTGGGCCTGCCCGAGCGGCCCAGCGCGGTGTTCGCCGCCTCCGACGAGATGGCCATGGGCGCCGCGCACGTGGCCCGCCAGTCCGGCCTGCGCATCCCAGCCGACCTGTCCGTGGTCGGCGTCGACGACCACGAGATGGCCGAGCTGTTCGACCTGACCACGGTGGCCCAGCCGGTGCACTCGCAGGGCGTGCTGGCCGCCGAGATGATCCTGCGCCGGCTCGACGAGCCGGACCGGGACCCGCCCGCGCTGACCGTGCCCACGACCCTGGTGGTGCGGGGCACGACGGCGGCCCCGGCCGCGGACTAGGGTTCCTGCGCACGGCCGCGGTACCCCGGGCGGGTGCCCCGCGGCGTCCGGACCTCGTGGGAAGTGCTGGGGTGAGCGATCTCGGCGGCCTGACCGACCAGCAGCGGAGCGACACCCTCGCCGTGCGCGACGAGTGGGTGCGGGTGGCCCTGTCCACCGAGCGGTGCGACCGGCCGCGGGCCGAGGCCGCCGTCCGCTCGGCCTACCGCGCGGCCGGGCTGGCGCCCCCGACGCTGATCGTCTGGATGGACTCGCCGCTGGGCGGCGCGCTGGCCAGCGTGGTGCTCAGCCACCACGCCGCGCCGCCGACCCGGCAGTGGTCGGAGATCTGGAGCGCGCTGTGGGACCAGCTGCAGGACCGGGTCGGCGGGCCGGCCCGCGACCGGCTGGCCGAGCAGCTGTGGGCCCAGCTCCCGGACCCGGTGGTCGGCCGGCTGACCGGTCCGGACCGCGAGCACCTCGGCGACCAGCTGTGGGACCGGCTCGGGGAGGGCCTGCGGGTGCGCCTCGAGCAGCGGTTGGGCACCACGGCGACGGCCGGGCTGTGGGACCGGCTCAGCCGCGACCTGTGGGTGCCGCTGCGCGACCAGGTGGAGTTCCAGCTCCCCGACCGGACCGGTTTCGACCTGTGGGACCGCCTGCAGAACCGGCTCGGCGACCAGCTGTGGACCCGGCTGGGCGGCCGGCCGTTCCCGTGGGACAGCGGGCGCCGGCTCGGGCCGTGGACCGAGCTCTACTGGCTGGCGCTCTACACCCGGGCGCTGGAAGTGGCCGGGCTGGCGCGCTCGGCGCGGCTGGACGGGGTGTCGGCCGCGGTGCGCTCGGTGGGCGGGTGGTGGCCGATGCGCGGCGCCTCCGTGCTCACCGACCGGCCCACCACCCTGCGCCGCGACCCGCAGGCCCGCCTGCACAACCCGGACGGCCCGGCGCTCACCTACGCCGACGGCTACGCGGTGCACGCCTGGCACGGCACCCGCGTCCCGCCCGATCTGGTCGACGGCGAGGGCTGGGGCCCGCACCGGATCCTGACCGAGCGCAACTCCGAGATCCGCCGGTGCGCCATCGAGCGCCGCGGCTGGGACCGGTTCGTGGCGGAGGGCGGGCTGATCCGGGTCGGGCCCGAGCAGCCCGATCCGGGCAACCCCGGGCAGCTGCTGCGGCTCTACGACCTGCCGCCCGGCCTGCGCGACCTCTACCACCAGCCGGCCCGGATCCTGGTGGTGCACAACGCGTCGGTGGACCGCGACGGCACCCGGCGCGCGTTCGGCCTGCCGGTGCCCGCGGACGTGCCCGACGCGCTGAGCGCCGTGGCCGCCACGTTCGGCATCGGTCGCGACGAGTACCTGGCACTGGCCCGGGCCACCTGAGCGCCACCCCGTCGGGCGAGGGCCGGGCACCGCCCCGGCGGCGGACGGCGGTTCCCGGTTCCGCACCGGGGCGTCGCCGTGGCAGTCTTCGGGCCCGACCCCCCACCGCGACGGAGGAACGATCGATCGTGGCCACCCTGCGAACCGTGCTGGACCGGGCCGGCGTCGGCACCCTGGGCGTGCTGGACTCCGAGATCACCGTGCCGATCCTCACCGGCGCCCAGCGGCAGGGCGACGTCATCGTGCTGGCCCGCCCGGACCGCGTCCCGGCGACCACCCCGCTGCCGGCCGACGGGGTGGCCGTGGTGCTGGCCGAGGCCTCGACCAACACCCACACGCTGCACTCCTGGGACGGCACCTGCTTCTTCGACGCCGACCCCACCGGCGGTGACACCGGTCTCACCCTGGGCACCCTGACCGTGCCCGCCGGCGCGTCGGCGTACCTGGTGCACAGCGAGGAGCACGGGGCCAACGGCATCGGCCCGGGCACCTACGAGCTGCGCCGCCAGCGCGAGTTCGCCGGGGAGTGGCGCCGGGTCGCCGACTGACCCGGCGCGCGGTGGTCCACGCCTCGGCGTGACCTCCCCCGCACGACCCCAATCGGGTCGAGAACTGTCGGCTCCGGCAGGCACCATGCCGGGGTGGACCACCGCACCCCGACGCCGACGGCGCCGCCGTGACCGGGGCCGAGGCGACCGGCGGCGCGCCCGCCGCGACCGCGCTCGGCGACCCCGCAGCGGCCCGCGGCACGGCCGCCTACCGCGCCGTGCTGCGGTTGCCGGGGGTGGCCCCGCTGCTCGTGGTGTCCCTGCTGGCCCGGTTCCCGGCCTCGGCCACCGCGATCACCCTGACCCTGCACGTGGTGCTCACCCTGGACCTGGGGTACGCCGCGGCCGGCTCGGTCGGGGCGGCGGCCACGGTGGGCGCGGCGATCGGCGCCCCGCTGCTCGGTCGGCTGATCGACCGGGCCGGGCTGCGCCCCGTGCTGGTGCTCGGGGTGTGCGCGGAGGGCGTGTTCTGGTCGGTCGCCCCGGTGCTGCCCTACCCGGCGCTGGTGGTCGGCGCGCTGCTCGGCGGCCTGCTGGGGGTGCCGCTGTACTCGGTGGTCCGGCAGTCGCTGGCCGCGCTGGTGCCCGAGGCGCAGCGCCGCCCGGCCTTCGCCGTGGACTCCATGGTGGTGGAGCTGTCCTACATCATCGGGCCGGCCGTCGGCACGCTGCTCGTGCTGCAGACGTCCTCGGCGCTGGCGCTGTGGGTGGTCGGCGCCGGCCGGGTGCTCGCCGGCGTCGGGCTGTGGCTGCTGGACCCGCCCACCCGGGTGCCCGGCCCGGCCGACGACGGCCCGGCCCCGCCGATCCGCGAGTGGCTCGACCGCCGGCTGTTCGCGGCCCTGCTGGCCACCACGGCCGCGGTCCTGGTGGTGTTCGGCACCGAGCTGTCGATGATCGCCGGGCTGCAGCGCAGCGGCCAGGCCGACTGGATCCCGGTCACCAACGCGGTGTGGTGCCTCGCCTCGCTGACCGGCGGGTTCGTCTACGGCGGGCTGCGCAGGGCGCCGTCGCTGGCCGTCATCACCGCGGCGGTCGGGGTGGCCGCGCTGCCGGTGGCGCTGGGCAGCACCTGGTGGTCCTACGCGCTGCTGCTGCTCCCGTGCGGGCTGCTGCTGGCCCCGTCGCTGGCCGCCAGCTCCGAAGCGGTCAGCCGGCTCGCGCCCGAGCACGCCCGCGGCGTGGTCACCGGGCTGCACGGCTCGGCGATCACACTCGGCGCCGCGGCCGGCACCCCGCTGGCCGGGCTGCTGATCGACCTGGCCTCGCCGGCGGCCGCGGTGCTCGCGGTGGGCGGGCTCGGCCTCGCACTCGCCGGGGTCGCCGGGTTGCTCGGAGGGGGGCTTTCTCACAGCCGGCGGCGATCCTCAACCCCCGCTCACCCGGGCTGAGGCAGACTCGGATCCGATGACCGCGCCCCCCGGCCAGCTGCGTCCGGCCACTCCGAACCCCGACCCGGTGCCTCCGCGGACCCGCCCGGGCCGCACCCGGCGGATCGTCCGCTACGTCGCGGCCGCGCTGTTCACCGCGCTCGGCGTCGTCGTGGTCCTGCCCGACCTGCTCGGGCTGGACCGCCGGGTGCCGTTCGCGCAGCTGGTCGCGTTCCGGGTGTGGGTCCTGCTCGCCGGGGCGATCGTGCTGGCGCTGCTGGCGCTCGCGCTGCTGAGCCGGCGGGCCCGGCCCGCCGTGGCCCCGTTCCTGGCCGGCGGGTTGGCCGTGCTGCTGGTCGGGGGCGCGATGGTGCTGCCGCGGGTGGTCGCCGACCCGCTGCCCACCACCGGCGCCCCGCTGACCGTGCTCACCTTCAACGCCTACGAGGGCCTCGGCGACGTCGACCGGGTGGTCGCGCTGATCGCCGAACACCGCCCGGACCTGATCTCGCTGACCGAGGCCGGGCAGGACTACGCCGGCGAGATCGGGCCGCTGCTGGAGCCGATGGGCTACCGGCTGGAGGTCTCCTCCGGCGCCGCCCGCGACGTGTACGGGGTGACCGCCGCGGTGTCCGACCGGCTCGGTGACGTCCGGTTCCGGATCGGCGAGGAGACCTCGGCGTTCCCCTACGTCGAGGTCACCGGCGGCGCGCTCGGGTCACTGCGGTTCGTCGCCTACCACGCCGCGGCCCCGGTGCCCGGGCAGATGGCCGACTGGCGCGACGACCTCGCCCTGCTCCCGCAGTGGTGCGCCGGCCCCACCCCGGCCATCGTGGCCGGCGACCTCAACGCCAGCCTGGACCACTCGCTGCTGCGCACCGGCGCGACGGGCTGCGCGGACGCCGCCGACCAGCGCGGCGCCGGGCTGGTGCCGACCTGGAGCCCGGGGATCGGGTTCCGGTCGTTCGGCCCGCAGATCGACCACGTGCTGGTCACCGGGGGCATCGCCGCGGAGACCTTCAGCGCCCACGACGTGCTGGACAGCGACCACCGGGCGGTGGTCACCCGGCTGCGGGTGCCGAGCTGACCGCGGGCGGGTCCTCGATCCGCACCTCCTGCAGCGCGAACGACTCGATGTCCAGCACGAAGCCGCGGACCCGGGTGCCGGGCACCAGGAACGGGTCGTGGCGCAGCTGCGCCAGGTCGCGGCGCACGCTGACCGCCGGGTCGTGGAAGGCGTGCGTGCGCCACGGCGGGCGCATCCCGACCTCCCGGGCCAGCTCCTCGGAGAACTCGTCGTCGGTGAAGGTCAGCAGCCCGCAGCCGGTGTGCTGGACCAGCAGCACGTCGCGGGTGCCCAGCTTGCGCTGGCTGATCGTCAACGACCGCACGACGTCGTCGGTGACCACCCCGCCGGCGTTGCGCAGCACGTGCGCCTCGCCGAGCTTCATCCCGAACAGGGCGAACACGTCGATGCGGGAGTCCATGCAGGTCAGCACGACGGTGCGCAGGGCAGGGGGGACGGCCAGGCCGTCGGCGTTGGCCGCGGCCAGCTGGCCGCCCCCGGCCTCGTAGCGCTGGATCAGCTCCTCGATGCCCACGGCCGCCTACCCGAGGTCCGCGGCGACGGTCTCGGCGATCTCGTAGGTGTTCAGCGCGGCACCCTTGCGCAGGTTGTCGCCGCAGACGAACAGCTCGAGGGTGTTCGGGAAGTCCAGCGCCTGCCGGATCCGCCCGACCCACGTCGGGTCGCCGCCGACGGTCTCGGCCGGGGTCGGCCACTCACCGGCCGCCGGGTCGTCGCGCAGCACGATCGAGGGCTGGGCGGCGAGCACCTTGCGGGCGGCCTCCACCGACACCTCCCGGGCGAAGGTGGCGTGCACCGCCAGCGAGTGCGTGGTGACCACCGGGACCCGCACGCAGGTCGCCGAGACCTTGAGGTCGGGGATGCCGAGGATCTTGCGGGCCTCGTTGCGGACCTTGAGCTCCTCCGACGACCAGCCGTCGTCCTTCAGCGACCCCGCCCACGGCACCACGTTGAGCGCCAGCGGCGCCGGGAACGGCGACCCGGCCTGCTCCAGCCCGGCCGCGGCGAGCGCCTCGGCGACGTCGCCGGCGCGCACCCCCACCGACTTGCCGGCCACCGCGGCGATCTCGGCCTGCAGCCGGTCGATGCCGCCCTGCCCGGCCCCGGAGGCCGCCTGGTAGGAGGCCACGACCAGGGCCTGCAGCTCGAACTCGCGGTGCAGCGCCCCCATCGCGGCCATCATCGACAGCGTCGTGCAGTTCGGGTTGGCCACGATGCCCTTGGGCCGGACCGCGGCCTGCTCGGCGTTGACCTCGGGCACCACCAGCGGCACGTCCGGGTCCATCCGGAAGGCGCCGGAGTTGTCGACCACCACGACCCCGCGCCCGGCGGCGATCGGCCCCCACTCCGCGCTGACCTCGTCGGGCACGTCGAACAGGGCGATGTCGACGCCGTCGAAGACCTCGGGCGCCAGCTCCCGCACGGTCACGTCGGTGCCCCGGACCCGCAGCACCTTGCCGGCCGAGCGGGCGGAGGCCACCAGCCGGATCTCCGACCACGGCACCGATTCCCGGCCGTCCATGATGTCGATCATCGCCGTGCCCACCGCCCCGGTGGCCCCGACGATCGCCACCACCGGTCCGCTCCGCTGCCCCGCGCTCATCGCTCTCCCTCGCTGCTGCCGTGCCCCTGCTGCTGCCGTGGCCGCTGCCTCATCGCCGCTGCCTCATCGCCCGGTTCCCGCGTACACCACCGCCTGCTCGTCGCCACCCAGCTCGAACGCCCGGTGCAGCGCGGCGACCGCGGTGTCGAGCTGGTCGGGCCGGCAGATCACCGAGATCCGGATCTCCGAGGTGTTCATGGTCTCGATGTTGATCCCGGCCTGGGACAGCGCCTCGCAGAACGTGGCGGTGACCCCGGGGTGGTTGCGCATCCCCGCCCCGACCAGCGACACCTTGCCCACCTCGTCGTCGTGCAGCAGCTCCACGAAGCCGATCTCGGGCTGCGCGGCGGTGAGCGCGGTGACCGCGCGGCGGCCGTCCACCCGGGGCAGCGTGAAGGTGATGTCGGTGCGCCGGTCGCCGGAGTGGCTGATGTTCTGCAGCACCATGTCGATGTTGATGTCGGCCTCGGCCACGGTGCGGAAGATGCGCGCGGCCATCCCGGGGGTGTCCGGCACCCCGGTCACGGTGATCTTCGCCTCGGACCGGTCGTGCGCGACCCCGGTGATGATCGCGTTCTCCACGGGAATCCCCTCGATCGAGCCGGTGACCAGCGATCCCGGCTTGTCGTTGTACGAGCTGCGCACGCGCAGCGGGACGTCGTAGCGCCGGGCGTACTCGACCGCGCGCAGGTGCAGGACCTTCGCCCCGCACGCGGCCATCTCCAGCATCTCCTCGTAGGTGATGGTGTCCAGGCGGCGCGCGTCGGGCACGATCCGCGGGTCGGCGGTGAAGATGCCGTCGACGTCGGTGTAGATCTCGCAGACGTCGGCCTCCAGCGCGGCGGCCAGCGCGACCGCGGTGGTGTCCGATCCGCCGCGGCCCAGCGTGGTGACGTCCTTGGAGTCCTGGCTGACCCCCTGGAACCCGGCCACCAGCACGATCGAGCCCTCGGCCAGCGCGTCGCGCAGGCGGTGCGGGTTGACCTGCACGATCCGGGCGTCGCCGTGCTTGGACGTGGTGATCATCCCGGCCTGCGACCCGGTGAACGACCGGGCCTGGTCGCCGAGGGCGTGGATGGCCATCGCCACCAGCGCGTTGGAGATCCGCTCGCCCGCGGTGAGCAGCATGTCCATCTCGCGCGGCGGCGGGGCGGGGGACACCTGCTCGGCGAGGTCGGTCAGCTCGTCGGTGGTGTCGCCCATCGCCGAGACGACCACGACGACGTCGTTGCCCTCCTTGTGCGTGCGGACGATCCGTTCGGCGACCTTCTTGATCCGGTCCGCGTCCTGGACTGACGATCCGCCGTACTTCTGCACGACGAGGGCCACCGCGGACCTCCTGTCCTGGCGCGGGCCGGGGCGCGCGACCGTGGGAATCCGTGCGCGCCGCCGAGGCCGGTGGGGACGGCGACGGGTGGGCGCTGGTCGGGAACCCACCCTACCGGGACCGGCGCACCCTTCCGGATCGATTTTGCGTCACACCCCCGGATGACCCGCCGCCTCCCTCCTCCTCCCCCGCCTCGACCCGGGCGGACCGGGTGGTGGCGTGGGTACGGTCGGTCGGTGACCGATCACCAGGAGCTGCACGCCGCCCAGCACCAGCGCTGGCAGGAGCTGGACCCGCTGCTCCCCGCTCCGGCCGCGCTCGTCGATCCGCAGCTGCGCACGTCCTACGGCGTCGGCACGGCGTCGTTCACCGAGCTCGACCCGACCTCCACGGCCGCCACCTGGACGGCGCTGCGCGTGCACCAGCTGACCGCGCAGGTCGCCGGGCCGGACCCGGCGGCGGCCCTGGCCGACCTGCTCGACGCGTGGGTGGCCGGGATCGAGGCGACCCCCGGCGACGACGACACGGCCCTGTGGGTGGACTGGCCGAGCCGGGACGCCGCGCCACTGCGGGCCCTGGTCCGGCGGGGGTTCCACCCCGCCGTCGTGATCGCCGCCCGGCGGACGGGGGGCGCCTCCGCGGTGCCGGGCCCCGGGGTCACCGTCCGCCCGCTGACCGAGCGCGACGTGGACGCGGCCGTCGCGCTGGACGTCGAGCTGGTCCGGTTCGACCAGCAGTTCGGCTGCGTCACCGAGCGGGCGAGCACCGCCGAGGGGCTGCGCCGGGGCCTGGACGACCGGCTGGGCCGGCCCGATCCGCTGGGCTGGGTCGCCGAGCAGGACGGACGGGTCGTCGGGGTGTGCACGGTGGTCGAACCGGAGCGAGCAGCGTGGATCGGGGAGCGCTGCGCGGCCGGCCCGGCCGGCTACCTGGAATCGATGGTGGTCACCCGGGACGCCCGGTCGGCCGGGATCGGCACCGCCCTGGCCGCCCGCGCCGACCGGGCGCTGGCCGCAGCCGGCGTCCGCACGACGGTGCTGCACCACTCCCCGGCCAACCCGTTGTCCACGCCGTTCTGGTACCGGCAGGGCTACCGACCGCTGTGGACGGGTTGGGTGCGTCGCCCGGCGCTGCTGTGCTGACCGCCGTCGGGAGCGGGACGGGCGGCACCGGTCAGGCCCGGCCGGTCCCGGCGGCAGGGCGTCGACGAGCGCTCAGCCCGTCCGGCGCACCAGCCGGACCACCACGACCATGATCACGTACCAGACCAGCGCCGCGGTGCCGTAGTTGAGCAGCACCCGCACCTGCGGGTCCTCGGGCAGGAACAGCGTGGACAGGCCGAGGTCGAAGAAGTCGGCGGCCTGCGCGACCAGCACGGTCAGCCCGTTCTCCGGGTTGGCCTGCAGCAGGGTCAGCGCGATGTGCAGGCAGAGCACGGCGACGATCGCCAGTCCCGCGAAGCGCAGCACGTTCGCGACGACGTCCACGCCGCGCCTGGCGACCGCTCCCACAGCGTCAGCTCCTCCCGGTCCACCCACCCGACTGCCGCACGCATAGTGGACCAGTTCGTCATCGACGGCACGGTCCCGCGCCGCGACGATGGTCACGCACCGTCGCGGGGAGGCTAGGCCGGGGCTGCGTCAGGTCGCTGATCGTTGATCAGCGGGGGGTCGCCAACCTCCCGGCGGATTGGCTGTCTGACCGTTGCGGGTGCCGGGCATACAACGTTCCTGGTTGCTGCCCGCGTGCTTCCAGAACTCGCCCGGCTGCTTCTCGATCCGACGGTGGCAGTGCCGGCAGGTGGCTACCTGCGCCATCCGCTATCGCCTACGGCGAAGCGTCGAACCGGCCGGCAGCTCGGCATGCACGAGGTGCTGACCGGTCGGCGCCCCTTCGCGGCCGATGGGCTGGTGGCGGTAATCGGCGCGTACGTGGCGGACGAGGGTGCTACCCGCTCGAAAGGCGCGCTCTACTTCGCTCTCCACCCGCACGGGCAGGAAGGTCGCGGCCGGTGGGTTGGCCTCAGCCACGACGGGCCGATCGTCTCCGGATGGGCGGCGATGGCGAAGACCGAGGAGGCCGTCGCTGGAATCATGGAGGAGCTACGGACGGGGACCGATCCAAGGACAGGGAATGCCAGACCATGACTGCGTAGAGGTCGTCATCACTGCTGATGATGCTGACTGGCTCGCTGGGTTCACGCGCCAGCTCGTCGAGGATCGTCTGGTCGCCTGCGGCCACAACTTCACCTCGATCCGGGCCATCTACCGGTGGGAGGGCGAGGTCCACGATGACCCGCAGGCCAGGGTAGGGCTGCACACCCGGGCGTCCCTGGTGCCCGAGATCATCGCCCGTGCTGATCGCGACCACGCCGACGACGTCCCCTGCGTGATCGCGCTGCCGATCGCGGCCGGGCACCCCGCGTACCTGCGATGGGTGCACGACGAGACGCGGGCCCCCTGACGGGCGGTCCCTGGCCCGGTGAGATACGGACGGAGCGACGCCGAGCTGGTCACCCGACCTCGGGCAGCGTGGCCGCTGCGGTCCGGCGGGAGCACCGGCGGGGTCGCTGGCGGTTGCGGGCACGGGGGGCGGTGGGGCTAGAGTCGCGGCGTGGTGCGCCTGCTCCTTCGCCGCCGCGGCGGGGTCTGACCGACCGGCCCTCCGTCGCGGGTCGTGGCGTGCGCCGGTCCCGTCCTGACCGGCCCACCCCTGGAGCACCCCGTGACCACCATGCCCGATGCCCACGTCTCGTCCACGACGAGCCGGCTGCGCACGCCCGACCGCCCGGTACCCGATACCCAGCCGGTGTGGAACCCGCAGCGGGGCTCGCACCTGCCGATCCACCGGTACAAGCCGTTCCACGAGTTCGTCGAACCGGTGTCGCTGCCCGACCGCACCTGGCCCGACGTCCGCATCACCTCCGCGCCGCTGTGGTGCGCGGTCGACCTGCGCGACGGCAACCAGGCCCTGATCGACCCGATGAGCCCGGCCCGCAAGCGGCGGATGTTCGAGCTGCTGGTGCGGATGGGCTACAAGGAGATCGAGGTCGGCTTCCCGGCGGCCAGCCAGACCGACTTCGACTTCGTCCGGGAGATCATCGAGCAGGACCTGATCCCCGACGACGTCACCATCCAGGTGCTGACCCAGGCCCGCACCGAGCTGATCGAGCGCACCTACGAAGCCTGCGAGGGCGCGCCGCGGGCGATCGTGCACCTGTACAACTCGACGTCGATCCTGCAGCGGCGGGTGGTGTTCCGGTCCGACCGGGCCGGCATCTCCCGGATCGCCACCGACGGCGCCGAGGACGTGGCCCGGTTCAGCGAGAAGTACCCGGCGACCGACTGGCGCTTCGAGTACTCCCCGGAGTCCTACACCGGCACCGAGCTGCAGTACGCGGTGGACGTCTGCAACGCGGTCAGCGAGATCTGGCAGCCGACGCCGGAGTCGCCGATGATCGTCAACCTGCCGGCCACGGTGGAGATGGCCACCCCGAACGTCTACGCCGACTCCATCGAGTGGATGCACCGCAACCTGGCCCGCCGCGACGGCATCGTGCTGAGCCTGCACCCGCACAACGACCGCGGCACCGCCGTCGCCGCCGCCGAGCTGGGCTACCGGGCCGGGGCCGACCGGATCGAGGGCTGCCTGTTCGGCAACGGCGAGCGCACCGGCAACGTCGACCTGGTGACCCTGGGGATGAACCTGTTCACCCAGGGCGTCGACCCGCAGATCGACTTCTCCGACATCGACGAGATCCGGCGCACCGTCGAGTACTGCAACCAGCTGCCGGTCCCCGAGCGCCACCCGTGGGGCGGCGACCTGGTCTACACCGCGTTCTCCGGCAGCCACCAGGACGCGATCAACAAGGGCTTCGACGCGATGAAGGCCGACGCGGCCGAGGCCGGCGTGGCGGTCGACGACTTCCGCTGGGAGGTCCCCTACCTGCCGGTCGACCCCAAGGACATCGGCCGCACCTACGAGGCCGTGATCCGGGTGAACTCGCAGTCCGGCAAGGGCGGGGTCGCCTACATCATGAAGACCGAGCACCAGCTGGAGCTGCCCCGGCGGCTGCAGATGGAGTTCAGCCGGGTGATCCAGGAGGTCACCGACACCTCCGGCGGCGAGGTCTCGCCCAAGGAGATGCGCGACGCCTTCGAGACCGAGTACCTCGACCGGGCCACCCCGCTGAAGATGATCCGCCACCGGCTGACCCACGACGGCGAGGGCACCACCGAGATCGTCGCCACCGTGCGGGTGGAGAGCGACCTGCACGAGATCACCGGCACCGGCAACGGCCCGATCGCCGCCTTCGTCGACGCGCTGGCCGGCATCGGCTTCGACGTCCGGGTGCTCGACTACCACGAGCACGCCCTGTCCGCCGGCGACGACGCCCGGGCCGCGGCCTACGTCGAGTGCGCGCTGGAGGACACCGTGCTGTGGGGCGTCGGGATCGACGGCTCCATCGTCAGCGCCTCCCTGAAGGCGGTGGTCTCGGCGGTCAACCGCGCCATGCGCTGACCGTGGGGGTTGGCGGAGGGCTCGGCGTCGAGGACGACAAAATGTAGTACACGTGCTACGTTTTATCGAACTTCGACAACGATCTTGAGGTGGGGGGCCATGGAGGAGACAGAACCGGCCGTCCGTGTGCGCGGTCTGCGCATGCGGTACGGCAGCACGGACGTGCTGCACGGGCTCGACTTCGACGTGCACGCCGGGGAGGTCGTGACACTGCTCGGGCCGAACGGGGCCGGGAAGAGCACCACGATCGAGATCCTGGAGGGGTTCCGGGCCCGGTCCGCCGGCGAGGTGCGGGTGCTCGGCGTCGATCCGGCCCGGGGCGACGAGCGGTGGCGCTCGGAGATCGGCATGGTGCTGCAGTCCTGGCGCGACCACGGCAAGTGGCGGGTGCGCGAGCTGCTCGCCCACCTCGGCGCCCACTACACCCGGTACTCCACCCCCGACCGGCCGCGCCCGGTCGACCCCGACGACCTGCTGCGCACCGTCGGCCTGACCGAGCACGCCGGGCAACGGGTGGCCACCCTCTCCGGCGGCCAGCGCCGCCGGCTGGACGTGGCCATCGGCATCGTCGGCCGACCCCGACTGCTGTTCCTGGACGAGCCGACGGCCGGGTTCGACCCGATCGCCCGGCGGGAGTTCCACGACCTGGTGCACCGGCTCGCCGACGCCGAAGCCACCACCATCCTGCTCACCACGCACGACCTCGCCGAGGCCGACCGGCTCTCCGACCGGGTGCTCATCCTGGCCGGCGGCCGGATCGTGGCCGACGGCACCGTCGACCAGCTCGCCCGGCGGGTGGCCGGGCTCAGCGAGGTCCGCTGGTCGCGGGACGGGCAGCGGTTCGTGCACAGCACCGCGGACGCGACCGGGTTCCTCCGGGAGCTGCTCGGTTCGCCGGGTCCGGAGATCGACGAACTGGAGGTGCGCCGGGCGTCGCTGGAGGACACCTACATGACGATGGTCCGCGACCAGGAGGACGGCGTCGACGAGCGCGGGGCGGCCGCGCCGATGATGGAGGTGGTGGCGTGACGACCACCGCGCCGCCCCGGGGTCCCTCGATCACCGACGCGCTGCCGACGCTGCGGCTCGGGCTGGCCCGCGGCTGGATCGCCTTCCGCAGCTACCTGACCTCGCTCGAGGGCATCAGCCAGACGGTGTTCTGGAACCTGGTCCCACTGGCGTTCCTGATCTGGCTCCGGGGCGAGACGATCCCCGGCACCGACGTCGCGCTGACCGCGGTGCTGCTGCCCGGCATCGTGGCCGTCAACATCGCGTTCGGGGTGATGAGCACGGCCTACAACCTGGCCACCGAGCGCGAGGACGGCACCCTGCTGCGGGCCAAGGCGGTGCCGGGTGGGATGTCCAGCTACGTCGTCGGGTTGTCGGCGGCCGCGGCGCTGGACGCGCTGCTGGCGATCGTCGTGGTCCTGGTGCCGGCGATGCTGTTCATCGTGCCGGGGGTGCCGGTGGGCAGCGCGCTGCTGTGGTTCGGGCTGGTCGGCTGGACCGCACTGGGCCTGCTCGCCTGCCTGCCGCTGGGCATCCTGGTCGGGTCGCTGGTGCGCAGCCCGCGCACGATCGGCGGGCTCGGCTTCGTGTTCACCATCGGGCTGTCCCTGGTCTCCGGGGTGTTCCGCCCGGTCCAGGAGCTGTGGGAGTGGGTGCAGGTCCTGGTCCAGGTGTTCCCGGTGTACTGGCTGGGCGTCGGGCTGCGTTCGGTGTTCCTGCCGCCCGAGGCGGCCGCGCTGGAGATCGGCGGGTACTGGCGGGTGCTGGAGGCCGCCGGCGTGCTCGGCGCCTGGGCCGCCGTCGGACTGCTGCTGGGGCCGGTGCTGTTGCGCCGGATGGCCCAGCGCGAGTCGGGCTCGGTGGTGGAGGCCCGCCGCCAGCGGGCGCTCAAGCGGGCCTGAAGATGGCACCGGTGTCCGAGGCCATCCACAACCGCATCGCCATGCTGCGCGCCGAGCGCGGCATCTCCCGCCGCGAGCTGGCCAACGCTCTGGGCGTGCACTACCAGACCATCGGCTACCTGGAGCGCGGCGAGTACAGCCCGAGCCTGCACCTGGCGCTGCGGGTCGCGGAGCACTTCGAGGTGCCGGTCGAGGTGGTGTTCTCGGTCCGCCCGTTCCCCCGCCTCGGCTCGGCCCACGAGTCGGCCTGACCCGGCAGGAAAGCCACGTTCCGGCCCGCTGCGGGCGGCATCGTGGCTTTCCTGAACCTCGCCGGGGTGGGGTCAGCCGGCCGCGAGGCGGCGCCCCTCGGCGAAGAAGGCGGTCAGGGCGGCCGCGTCGGGGAGCTCGTCGGGGGTGCGCAGGGCACCGAACGGGGCGTTCCAGAACCCGCCCCGCCGCGGCGTCCACGGCCCGACGTAGGCGTACCGGCCCGGGTGGCCGGCGTCTCCCGGGGAGACCCCGTAGTTGACCTCGTCGACCGTGACGGCCAGGTCGAAGTGCTCCGGCCACAGCACCGGCTCGACGTCCGGGGCGAACGCGCGCAGCGCCGCGTCACCGGTGCCGAACCAGCCCGTCAGCTCGGTCGCCGCGGCCGGGTCCAGATCGATCCGCTCGTCCGGGTCGACGCCGGTGGTGTCGGGGTAGACCCCCTGCGGCGCCCCCACCTCGACCCCGGCCGACGCAGCCAGTTCCCGGTAGGTGCCGGTCAGCGGCCACCGGCCGGCCGGCCCGACCAGCTCGGCACCCTCGACCCGCAGCCGGCCGTCGACCCCGCCGAACCCGCCCGGGGTCGCCCGCAGCCGGATGGTGCCGCTGGCCCGGTGCTGCGGCCCGGCCAGCACCAGCTCGGCGATCCCGTGCAGCGTCCGCCGTGTCCGCCCGTACCCGTCCGCGTCCGTCACCGGCCAGACGCTACCCGGCGCCGTACGCGGTGAAGGCGCACCAGTTGACGAACCCGCGCGGATCGTCCACGTCCTGCTCGGCGCGGGCCGCGTGCAGGGCGACGGCCATCGTGTCGCCGGCCGCGATCCGCCGGTGCATGGCCCGCATCAGGCCGACCGCCTCGACGTCCGGCACGGCGACCACGCTGGCAACCAGCCCGGCGGTGCCCCGGGCCAGCAGCGCGCTGACGAAGCCGACCAGCTCGTCCCCGGCGTAGGAGACGTCCGCGGCCGAGTCGCAGGCGGCCAGCACCACCCGGTGCGGTGCGATCCCGCGCAGGTCGAGCTCGTGCACGGTGAGCCGGCCGTCGGTGACCTCCAGCGCGGAGAAGGTCGGGTTGTCCGCGCGGAGCAGGCCGTGGCAGGCCAGGTGCACCAGGTCCGACCCGGCGATGGCGTCGATCACCGCCTGCGCGGTGCTCTGCGGCGGGACCAGCACGGTCGCCCCGGGGTGGCCGGCCGCGACCGCCTCCACCTCGGCCTCCGCGCCGGGCAGGCCCGGCCCGGCGACGATCACCGTCCGGCCGCCGGGCCGCCCCGTCCGGCCCTGGCTGGCCGCCCAGAGGGTGGCCGAGGGGGCGGCGGACACCGGGGCCGGGTGCAGGGCCGACCAGGGCAGCCGGTGGGTGTCGCGGGCCGGCACGACGACGAGCGGGGTGGTCGGGTCGATCTGCAGCGGGGCGACGAGCAGCTCCCGCAGCCGGTCCAGGGCGTGCCGGGCGCTGCTCCGCGCGCTCTGCACCGCGGCCGCGGCGCCGGGGCGGGCCAGCCGGCGCAGCGCGAACTGCAGCGCGTCGGCCTCGAACCGGACCGGCGCCCACGGCCCCAACCGGACCAGCCGACGGCGGCCGCGGTCCAGCACGACGGCGATCAGCTCGTCGCGGTAACGGCTGAAGGAGGCCAGCGCCCGCCCGCCGAGGAGCCCGACGAGCCGGCCGGTGCGCACCGGCGCGCCGGTCTCCTGCCCGGGGCCCACGCGGTGCCAGGTGGCCCGCCGGATCCGCTGCTCGAGCTGGGTCTGGCGGGCCACCAGCGCGGTGACGTCGCTGCCGGTGCGCCCGCGGGCGGTGGCCAGCTCGGCGTGCACCGCACCCAGCTCGGCCCGCAGCGCCTCCACCGCGTCCGGAGCGGGCGGGGCGCCGGCCAGGTAGGCGGCGGCGCGGGTGCGTTCGGCCCAGTCCAGCATCCGCGACGGCGACCCGCTGCGCAGCAGGCTGCCCATGCCCAGCAGACCCAGCTCGATGCCGTGCCCGGCGGCCAGCGCCCGCAGCTCGGTGGAGGCCAGCGCGGCCCGGTGCGCGGCCAGCTCGACCAGGCCGGCCCGGCAGTGCCGCAGCGTCGCCCGGTCGTCGCCGGCCTGCTCGGCGGCCAGCGCCGCGGCCAGCCGGCCCTGCAGCCGGACCAGCACCGGGGCCCGGCGGGACCGGCGGAACGCCGACTCCAGCCGGCGCCGCGCGACCGCGGGCCGACCGACGGCGGCCGCGGCCCGCCCGGTGGTCAGCGCGGCCGACACCGCGCCGGCGGCCAGCCCGAGCCGGCCGAGCGCGTCGGCGGCCCGGCGGGCGCGGTCGACGTCGGCCGCGGTGAGGCTGCCCTGGCGCAACCGGGCCTCGGTGACCACCACCGTGGACATGGCGGTCCAGCTGGTGCGCCGCTGGGCCCGGAACCGGGCCTCGGCCGCCGTCCCCTCCCGCAGGGCGGCCTCGGTGTCACCCATCAGCAGCGCGATCTCGGCCAGCCGCAGCCGCGCCTCCGCTGCCATCAACGGGGCGTCGTGCGCCTCCAGCTCGGCCACCGACTTGGCCGCGGCCGCGCGCGCCTCCGGCAGGGCGCGCAGCGCGGTCAGCGCTTCGGCCGACTCGGCGTACGCCTCCCCGCAGGGCAACCCGACCTCGGCCAGTGCCAGCACCGCGGCGTCCAGCTGGTGCAGGCCCTCGGCCAGCCGCCCGCACTGGGTGAGCACCAGTCCGCGGTTCTGCGCGACCAGCGCGGCCAGTCCCGGACCGACCTGCGCGGCCAGCTCCCTGGCCAGCTCGATGTACTGCAGCGCGTCGCGCACCCGACCCGCCGACGCCGCCACCCAGGCGAGGTTGTTCGCCGCGCGGGCGCGCACGTCCAGCCCGGCCGTCGGGTGGGCGAGCACCGCGCGGAACGCGCCCAGCCCCTCGTCCAGCCGGCCCACCGTGCTCAGCAGCAGGCCGCGCTTGAGCACCAGCTCGGGGTCGCCGTCGTCGGGCAGCAGCGGGCCGGCCCGGTCCAGGTCGCGCAGGGCGACCGTGGTCCTGCCCAGCTCCAGGTTCACCGCCGCCCGGCTGACCAGCACCTCGCCCAGCCGGGCCGGGAGGTCGGCGCCCCTGGCCCGGCTCGCCGCCTCGTCGAGCAGGACCAGCGCCCGCGCGTTGCGCAGCTGGAGGCGTTCGGACCAGGCCACCGCGCGCAGCGCGACGACCAGCGCTTCGGTGTTCCCCGCGCGGCGGGCCGCGGCCGCGAGACCCTCCGCGACCGGACCGAGCGACGTGGGGTTGCCGACCATCTCGTCGTGCACCGAGATGGCCCGTATCAGCAGGGCGTCATCCGCCTCTTGAACGCCGACGCCGATCACGGGCAGATTCTGTCAAGCGAGGAGTCGGCGCGTCGAGGAGGAACCCTGTGCCAGCGAACCCGACGTTCGGTACCACCGACTACCACGATTGCCGCACACCGCAGCAGCGGGCGGCAGAGCGCGTGCACGTCGACCGCCAGATCGCCAGCCTCCTGCGGATGGCCGGCGACAACGACTACAACCGCGAGTTGATCGAGCGGCTGCAGCGCAGGCGGCGCGGCGACCGGCGCCGGGTGCAGATCGAGCGGGTGGCCCGGCCCGGCCGGCTCGACCTGCTGGTGGCCGCCGAGTCGGTGGTGGCCCGCGGCACGCACCTGGACCGGGGGGTGCGCGGCCGGCTGCGCGAGGAGATCGGGATCCGGACGCCCGACGGCGACCGGGCGGTGCTCCGGCTCGACGTCGACCGCCGCGACCGCGATTCCATCCCGGACATCGTCACCCGCATCCGCGAGTGCGGCGCGGACGCCGCGGCCAACCACGTCGTGCTGCTGGCCGGACTGATCAAGGGCGCGGGCGGGCCGGAGCCGTCCGCGTGCGCGCGGCCGTTCCCCGGCACCAGCTACCCGCAGAACTCCCCCGGCCCGGTGGTGGCGGTGCTGGACACCGGGGTCAGCGCCGAGGTCCGCACCGACGGCTACCTGTCCATGCCCGTCGATCCGGACGACGTCGACGGGCTCGACGAGTTCCCGCCCGACGGCCTGCTCGACGCCGGCGCCGGGCACGGCGCGTTCGTCGCCGGGGTGATCCAGCAGGTCGCCCCCACCGCCGACGTGCGCATCCACAAGGTCGTCGACGGCGACGGGATCACCACCGACGAGGCCATCGCCGAGCGGATGCGCCGGGCCGCCGCCGCGGGCGCGACGATCCTCAACCTGTCGCTGGGCACCGAGACGCTGGACGACACGCCGCCGATCGCGCTCCGCGAGGCCGTCCGCGACCTGCGCGCGGACGGCGTGCTAGTGGTCTGCGCGGCCGGCAACGGCGCCGGTCCCGAACCGGTCTGGCCGGCCGCGCTGGCCGACGAGTTCGACAACGTGGTCTCGGTCGCCGCGCTGGACGCCGACGGCGAGCCGGCCGGCTGGTCCAGCCGCGGCGACTGGGTCCGGTTCTCGGCGATCGGCGAGGGCGTGGTGTCCACCTACGTGATCGGCACCGAGGACGGCGACCTGATCGACGACCCGGACCCGGACACCTACGGGCGCGACTCGTGGGCCTGCTGGACCGGCACCTCGTTCGCCGCCCCGCAGATCACCGGTGCGCTGGTGCGGCTGATGGCGGAGAGCCCGCAGCCGATCACGCCGGTGCAGGCGCTGGCCGAGCTGGCCGGCCGGGCCACCGACTTCCGCAAGGACGGCTACGGCCTGGGGGTCCAGATCCTGCCCGGCACCTGAGCCGAGCGCTACAGGGTGACCCAGGACGTCTCGGTCACCCGCGCCTCCCGGCGCACCCGCAGGCTGCAGCGCCGGCGCTGGGCGGGCAGGGCGAGCACGAACCGACCCAGGTCGTCGGCGGTGCCGCGGACCGGGTCGTCCGGGGTGCGCAGCTCCAGCTCGGCCGGGCCGGGCGGGGTCAGCTGGCCGATCATCCGGCGGGCCCCGGGCGACTCGTCCACCTCGACCTCGACGGTGAGGTCGTCGGCCTCGAAGGTGAGGATCCGCGGCTGCCCGCCGGAGCGCACGCCGGCCTCGACCGGCTGGTCCTCGACCGAGTCGTGGGCCAGCGCGGCCAGCTCGGCGTCCAGGGTGCGCAGCGCGAAGAGCGCCTTCGACGCCCCGACCAGGGCGGGCGGCGGGCCGTGGACCCGGTCCAGCACCGTGGCCAGCTCGGCGAGCAACAGCTCGTCGTCGTGCGGCGGGTGGTCGTCGGCCATCTCAGTCTCCTCCCGCCACCACGGACGGGCTGTCCGGCCCGCCGTCGGCGAGCAGCTTGCGCAACCGCTCCAGGCAGCGCGCCCGGGTCGGGCCGATGCTGCCGATCGGCATCTCCATGGCCGCCGCGACCTCGCTGTAGGGCGGAGCGACCACGACCACCAGGTGCAGCAACAGCCGGCACCGCTCCGGCAGCTGGGCGAAGGCCCGCCACAGCCGCCGGTCGCGGTCGCGGTCGAGCACCGCCTCCTCCGGCGTCGGCCCCGGGCCCGGCCCGCGGTCGAAGGTGCTCTCGTCCTCCACCATCAGCTCCCGGGAGCGCAGGCGCAGGATGCGCAGCGCCTCCCGCCGGGCGGTGGTGGCCAGCCAGCCGCCGATGCGCTCCGGCTCGCGGATCCGGTCGAGGTGCTCGAGCAGCCGCAGCCAGGTCGTCTGCACGACCTCCGCGGTGTCGGCCGGGCCGAGCCGGTGGCCGTTGGCCACCGTCCACACCAGCCCGCTGAAGCTCTCCACGATCGCGTCCCACGCGCTCTGCTCGCCGGCCGCGGCCCGCCGCACCACGCCCGCCACCTCGCTCGGGTCCACCCCCACCGCCCACCGTCGCCGAGACCGCGGTGCTCGCGGCGGGTCGACGGTAGCCCAGGCGGCGCTGCTCATGTCGGACCCCTTTCGCTCCCGTTGCTCAAGAGCAGCGGACGGCACCCCGGATACCGACCAGTCGGGTGGAACCGGGCCACCTCGACGCTGACCCTGCGCGAGCACCGCAGCCGACGCGGGGGTTCGCTGCCGATCGGGGCCGCGACGGCCGGCCCGGTCGGCGAGCTGTGCGGGTGCGGGAGGCGATCGCGGCCTGCGGACGGGCCGTCCTCGTCCTCGGGCTCACCGCCGGCCCCCCGCTGCTGCGCCTACCCGCCCGGCAGTTCGACCCGGACCACTCCGATCGCAGATCAACCGGCTCGGACCTGGCGGCGGGTCAGGCGGTGGCGAAGGGTTCGAGGGTGACCAGCGGGCGGATGCCGGCGAAGCGCTGCTGCCACAGCTCGTAGTACATGACCTCCTCCTCGCTGCGCAGCGGCCAGCAGTCCGGCGGGGTCTGCGGGACCTGGTCCAGGTCGGCCCGGTCGACCCGCTCGGCGGCCAGCGCGGCGAGCACCGTGCCCGCCCCGGAGCCGTCACCGAACTGCTCCTTGCCCCGCCACAGCAGCTCGTCGGGCAACCAGCCGAGGAACGCCTCGCGCAGGATCGCCTTCTCCGGGCGCCCGCCGACGCGCTGCTTCCACTCCGGGGGCAGCCGCATCGCGGTGCGCACCAGCGCCGAGTCCAGGAACGGCTCGCGCGCCTCCAGGCCGTA
>DASQMQ010000141.1:0-10232 GCA_035645455.1 Pseudonocardia sp. | reverse complement strand
GCCCAGCCGGCGCCGGGAGACCTGCCGGTTGAGCAGCACCGCGGCGTACCCGCCGGCCGCCACCACGAACAGGATCCAGCTGCCCAGCGTGGACATGTTCCCGTTGGCCACCTCGAAGATCACCGGGTCGCGCAGGCCGAGCGTGCCGCCGTCCCCGATCAGCTGCAGGATCACCCCCTGCCAGGCGATGAACAGGGCCAGCGTGACCACGAAGGCCGGCATCCCGATCCGGGCCACCAGGAACCCGGTGATGCAGCCGATCACCACGCCGACGCAGACCGCCAGCAGCATCTCCAGCCACGGGTTCGGCGGGAACCCGACCGTCAGCAGCACCAGCGCCAGCGCGGCCAGTACCGCGCCGGTCCAGATCCGCAGCAGGAGCGCCAGGCCGACCGCGACGGCCACGACCAGCAGGACCATCACGAACACCGTGGTGCCCATCGAGCCGAGCAGGTTGCCGCCGCTGACCAGGTGCAGCGCCATGACCGCCGCGGCCAGCCCGGACGCGGTGCCCGCGGCCAGGTCGATCTCGCCGATCAGCAGCACGAACACCAGGCCCATCGCGATGATGGTCTGCCCGGCGCCCTGCTGGAGCAGGTTGGCCAGGTTCAGCAGGCTCGGGAACGTGCCGCCCGAGTCCAGCGCGGTGAACAGGATGAACAGCGCGAGCAGACCGAGCAGCGCGGGCAGCGACCCGAGGTCGCCGTTGCGCAGCCCGACGAGGTAGCCGCGGACGGCCTCGCTGGTGGTCTTCGCGGTGGTGTCGATGCCGAAGTCGGCGGCCCGGGCCGACGCCGGGGCGGCCCGCTCGGCCGCGCCGGTGGGCGCCGCGCCGTCGACGGCGGGCTTCTCGGCCAGGTCCACCTTCTGCTGGTCCGCGGCCTGCTGGGGACCTTCGGGGGGAGCAGCCATCACACGGTCACGCTTTCCGGTCGTTGCAGGCCCAGGTCACCCGAGCGGCCGGCGGTGATCAGCTCGACCACCTGGCCGTGGCTGACCTCCTTGGTCGGCACGTCGGCCACCATCCGGCCCAGGTACAGGCAGGCGATGCGGTCGGAGACCTCGAACACGTCGGCCATGTTGTGGCTGATCAGCACGACCCCCAGGCCCTGCTCGGCGAGCCGGCGGACCAGGTCGAGGACCTGGCGGGTCTGGGCGACGCCCAGCGCCGCGGTCGGCTCGTCGAGCAGCACGACCTTGGAGTCCCAGAGCACGGCCTTGGCGATGGCCACGGTCTGGCGCTGCCCGCCGGACAGCGCGGCCACCGGCATCCGCACCGAGGTGACGGTGCGCACCGACAGCGAGGCCAGGGTGCGCCGGGCGGCCTGCTCCATGTCGGCCTCGTCGAGCAGCCACGGCTTGCCGCGCTCGCGGCCCAGGAACATGTTCTGCACGATGTCGAGGTTGTCGGCCAGGGCGAGGTCCTGGTACACGACCTCGATGCCCAGCGCGGCGGCGTCGGTCGGACCGTTGATGGTCACCGGCTCGCCGTTGAACAGCACCTCGCCACCGTCGGTCGGGTAGATCCCGGCCACGCACTTGACCAGCGTGGACTTGCCGGCGCCGTTGTCGCCCACCAGGGCGGTGACCTCGCCGGCGCGCACCGCGAAGTCGACGTCGTGCAGCACCTGGACGGCGCCGAAGCTCTTGCGCACGGCGCGCAACTGCAGGATCGGTTCGGTCATCGAGCCCTCCTCGGCCCAGTGTGGGCCCTGTCTCGTGGGCCCTGTTCATCGGCCCGGGTCAACGGGCCGGGTCATGGTCGAGGCCCGGGTGCGGGTGCCGTCGGATCGCGACGGCACCCGCACCCGGGCGGCCGGGTCAGCTGATGCCGAGCTCGGTGCAGGCGGCCTGCAGGTCGCCGACGCAGATGTCGGAGGCCGGCACCGCGCCGTCGTCGACGACGTCCTTGACGTTCTCACGGGTGATCAGCTGCGGGTCCAGCAGGACCGACTTGACCTGCCGGTTGCCCGTCGGGTCGCTCTCGGTGTCGGTGGCCAGCGCGTCGGCGGCCGCCGTGTCGCCCTTGGCCAGCGCGGCGGCCAGCTTGGCGGTCGACTCGGCCTCCTGCTTGATCGGCTTGTAGACGGTCATGAACTGGTCGCCGCGCAGGATCGCCTGCAGGCCGTCCGGAGTGGCGTCCTGGCCGGTCACCGGGACCTGGCCGTTGAGGCCGTACTTGGTGAGCACGGTGATGATCGCGCCGGCCAGCCCGTCGTTGGCCGCGACGACGCCGTCGACCTGGCCGCCGTTGCCGGTCAGGATCTGCTCGAAGGTGGTGCCGCCGATCTGGTTGTCCCAGTCCTCGATCGGCTGGCTCTGCACCAGCCGGTACTCACCGGCGTCGTACTTCGGCTTGAGCACCTCCTGCTGGCCCTTGTAGAACAGCGTGGCGTTGTTGTCGGTCGGGGCGCCCTCGATCTCGATGATCTGCGCACCCGGCTTGTCGCCGACGCCCTTCACCAGGCCCTCGCCCTGCAGGCGGCCGACCTGGGTGTTGTCGAACGAGACGTAGTAGTCGCTGGTGCCGCCGAGGTTCAGCCGGTCGTAGTCGATCACCGGGATGCCCTGGGCCTTGGCCTTGGCCGCCACCGCGGCCCCGGACTCGCTGCTGATCGAGGCGATGACCAGCACGTCGACCCCCGAGGAGATCATGCCGTCGGCCAGGGTGGAGAAGTTCTGCTCGTCGCCGCGGGCGTTCTGGATGTCGGCGTTCAGACCCTGGGCGGCCATCGCCTCGGTGAGCAGCGGCTTGTCGAAGCCCTCCCAGCGGGCCGAGCTCTCGGTCTCCGGCAGGATGACGCCGACCTTCGGGGCGTCAGCCGCGGGGGCGGCGGGCGCGTCGCTCTGCGGGGCGGCGGCCGGGGCTGCCGCGTTCTGACCGCAAGCGGCGAGCGTGAGCGCGAGCCCCAGCCCGGCAGCCGCGATCGCAGTTCTCCTGATGCGCATGGTTGTCCTTCCACAGCGTCGGGGGGATCAGGCGTAAATGTTGTGGGCCACAACGTATGCGGCCGACCGGAGTGGCGCCAAGCACACTGGATCGTTCAAGTAATCGCAAAACGGTCACATTTACGTCACGGAGCCCCCGGTTTGTTGCGACCGTCACCGTATGAGGGGCGTTCCACTGCTCCCCGTGACCCGCCCGCGCCGGGCCCGGATCAAGTTCACCCGCCCGCCCCGGCACCACCCGAACGCCCACCGGCGCTCTCACGCACGGTGCCCGGCCGGGGCACCACCGTCGGTGACCGCCGGAACCGGCCGGCGGGGCTCAGTCGACCGGCGCGGGGCCGTCCCCGTCCCGGGAACGCAGCGCCACGGCCACCACCACGGCCAGGATCCCCAGCGCCTCCGGCGGGCTCGGCACCTGGCCCAGCGCGACCAGCCCCACCAGGGCGGCGGTGGCCGGCAGCAGGGCCAGCAGCACCGCGAACCGGGCCTGCCCCACCCGGCGCAGCACCAGCTGGTCCAACACGTAGGGCACGACGCTGGACAGCACCCCGACCCCCACCCCCAGCACCAGCACCCGCGGGTCGGCCAGCGCCGCCGGCCCGCCCAGGAAGATCAGCGGGGACAGCACCAGCGCGGAGACCGCGAACCCGACGGCCATGTCGTCGAGACCGTTGCCGGCCGCGGCCACGCGCTTGCCGAGCACGATGTAGGCGGCCCACATGGCCGCCGCGGCGAGTGCCCACAACACCCCCGCGGGCTGCCCCGACCAGCGCACATCCGCGATCAGGGCCACCCCGAGCGCGGCCAGCAGCACCGCCCCGACGTCCCGCGGCCGGCGCGAGGCCAGCGCGGCCACCGCGACCGGGCCGACGAACTCGATCGCCACCGCGGTGCCCAGCGGCAGCCGTGCGATCGCCTCGTAGAAGGCCAGGTTCATCAGCCCGGTGGCCAGTCCGAAGGCCGTCGCCCGGACCAGCCGCGACCCCCGCCAGGCCGCCCGCGCGGGGCGCCGCCAGACCAGCAGGACCGCCGCCGCGCCGAGCAGCCGCAGCACCGCCACCGCGGCCGGCGGCAGCACGTCGAACAGCCCCACCGCGAGCGCCGCCCCGACGTACATGGACACGCCGCCGACGACGAACAGGGCCGGGGCCGGCACCCGAGCCACCAATGCTGTCGCCACGACTTCACACGGTAGCCACCGCGCGGACAGTGTTAACACGGCTCTGCTTGCGGTCACCCGGTCGGGAACCGCATGATTCACCCGTCGTCAACGGAATGCAGCGCTACCCGGGTAATCCCCGCACCTGCGGTGCGGGGCCGACTCGGTCGGAGTGACCGTTCTCGCCGCACCGTGCGGGAACACATGCAGGGGTGCTGAACGTCTGGGAGAGTGGACGTACCGCGCGAGCGGTCGTCTGAGCTAGCGGCTCCGGGCCTCCCGGAGCCGAGACGGAGGGAGACCGCCATGCAGCCAGGAACCCTGACCCGGCCCGAGTTGACCGCCGCTGACCGCTGCGACCGGTGCGGAGCGGCCGCGAAGGTGCGGGCCGTGCTGCCTTCCGGTGGAGAGCTGCTGTTCTGCGGTCACCACGCGAAGGCGCACGCAGACAAGCTCCGCGAGATGCAGGTGCAGATGCAGTCCGGCGGTTGAGCCGGCGCCGGCCATGACCGGCGCCATGACGACCTGATCACGGGGCGGGGACCGACATCGGTCCCCGCCCCTTCGTCGTAGGACCTAGCGCCAGCTGCGCAGGGTGGCGATCCGCTCCTCGAGCTGCTCCATGCTGGCCATCGCGGTGGGCGGGCCGCCGCAGGACTTGCGCAGCTCGCTGTGGATCAGCCCGTGCGGCTTGCCGGAACGGTGGTTGTACAGCGCGACCAGGGTGTTCAGCTCCTTGCGCAGCGCGGTCAGCCGCTCGCGCACCGACTGCTGGGGGCGCTCGGCTGGCGGGGCGACGACGGCGGGCGCCCGGGCCGCGGCGGGCGTCGAGGTCCGGGGGCGGCTCATCCAGTCCTGCTGCCGCTGGCTGAGCAGCGTGCGCACCTGGTCGGGCTCGAGCAGCCCCGGCAGCCCCAGGTAGTCCTCCTCGTCGGCGGTGAACGAGGTGCCCTCGTAGATCAGCTGGTCCAGCTCGGCCTCGGCGGCCAGCGCGGTGAACGACTTCTCGTCCTCGCCCGGCTCGTCCTCCTGGCGTTGCGCCGCGGCCAGCAGCTCGTCGTCCCACTGCTCCTCGGCCCGGTGCGGCTTGCCCAGCACGTGGTCGCGCTGCGCCTCCAGCTCGCTGGCCAGCCCGAGCAGCACCGGCACGCTGGGCACGAACACCGACGCGGTCTCCCCCGGCCGCCGGGACCGGACGAACCGGCCGACCGCCTGGGCGAAGAACAGCGGGGTCGAGGCGCTGGTCGCGTACACCCCGACGGCCAGCCGGGGCACGTCCACCCCCTCGGACACCATCCGCACCGCGACCATCCAGCGCTCGTCGGAGGCGGCGAACCGGGCGATCCGGGCGGACGCGCCCGGCTCGTCGGACAGCACCAGGGTGGGCGAGGTGCCGGTGACCGTGGTCAGGATCGAGGCGTAGGCCCGGGCGGTGGTCTGGTCGGTGGCGATCACCAGCCCGCCGGCGTCGGCCATGCCACCGGCGCGGTGGCTGGTCAGCCGCCGGTCGGCGGCCTCCAGCACGGCCGGGATCCACTCCCCGCCCGGGTCCAGCGCGGTGCGCCAGGCCCGCGCGGTCTGCTCGGCGGTCATCGGCTCGCCCAGCCGCGCGGTGATCTCCTCTCCGGCGCTGGTCCGCCAACTCGACGTGCCCGAGTAGGCCAGGAACACCACCGGCCGGACCACACCGTCGGCCAGCGCCTCGGCGTAGCCGTAGCTGTGGTCGGCCCGGCTGCGCAGGGCGCCCTCGCCGTCGGGCAGGTAGTCCACGAACGGGATCGGGTTGTCGTCGCTGCGGAACGGCGTCCCGGTCAGGGTGAGCCGGCGGGCCGCCGGGTCGAACGCCTCCTTGACCGCGTCGCCCCAGGACCGCGCGTCGCCGGCGTGGTGCACCTCGTCCAGCACGACCAGGGTGCGCCGGTTCTCGGTGCGGGCCCGGTGCAGCAACGGGTGCGCGGCGACCCCGGCGTAGGTGACCGCGATCCCGGTGTAGTCCGAGGAGGTGCCGCCCGCGCTGTTGCGGAAGTCCGGGTCCAGCGCGATGCCGGCCTGGGCGGCGGCCAGCGCCCACTGGTGCTTGAGGTGCTCGGTCGGGGTGACCACGGTGATCGCCTCGATCACCCGGTCGGTGAGCAGCTCACCGGCCACCCGCAGGGCGAAGGCCGTCTTGCCCGCGCCGGGCGTCGCGACGGCCAGGAAGTCCTGCGGGGCGGCGGCCAGGTACCGGGCCAGCGCGCTGCGCTGCCAGGCCCGGAGCGGGCGTGCGGAGGGAGCGATCTGGGGGGCCTGGGACACACATCTCCCTGACGTCTCGACTGCTCGGGATGGGCGTCCGCGCGGGCCGGCCCGACGCGACGGCCGGCGGGGCGCCGGGCGGGCGGCACCGCCCCGGGGTTGGCCGGATCAGGGTAACCGGGCGGCGTCCGCGGCCGCGGTGAGACCCGCCGCTGCGGCCCGGGCGGGTGTGGCCGAGTGGCGGTGTGGTGGCGGCGCGGCCGGAGCTGGCCCGCCCGTTCGGCGGCCTTGCCGATCACCGGCGGCACCGGGACGATCAGCGGGGATCACCGCACCGGCGACCGCGGGAGGAGGGGCCGATGGCGTACCGGGTACCGGGTACCGACGCGCTGAGCGGGCTGGACGCGCTGCTCGCCGAGCCGCCGGAGGCGCTGGGCACGCTGGTCGGCGCGCTGCCCGCGCCGCTGCTGCGGATGGCCGCCTCCCTCGCCGGACGGCCGCTGGCGGTGGGCCGGCGCGGCGCCGGGCTGGCCGCCGAGCTGCTGCGGATCGGACTGGGCCGCTCCGAGCTGCCGGTCGGCCCGCGGCACCCCGACCCGGCCTGGGCGGAGAACGCGCTGCTGCGCCGGCTGGTGCAGGCCCACCTGGCCACCCGCACCGCGGCCGCCGGGCTGCTCGACGACGCCGCGCTCCCGCCGACCGACCGGCAGCACCTGGCAACCGCGCTGGACCTGCTGGCCGACGCCCTGGCCCCGGGCGGCACCCCGCCGCGGCCCGTCCCGGCCCGCCCGGGCGTCGAGGTGGGCGTCGAGGTGGGCGTGGACGTGGCCACCACCCCGGGCGCGGTGGTGCTGCGCACCCCGGCCTTCGAACTGATCCAGTACCTGCCGCGCGGCGAGGCCGTGCGGCAGCTGCCGGTGCTGGTCGTCCCCCCGCTGGCCAACCGCTTCTACCTGCTCGACCTGGGGTCGCGACGCAGCGTGGTGGACCACCTGGTGCGCGGCGGCCAGCAGGTCTTCCTGGTGTCCTGGCGCAACCCGGACGCCGGGTCCGCCCGGCAGGGCCTGGACGACCACGCCCGGGCCGTCCTGGACGCCCTCGACGCCTGCGAGCGGATCACCCGGACCGCGACGACGTCGGTGCTGGGCGTCGGGTCCGGCGCCACCGTGGCCGCGGTGCTGCTCGGCCACCTCGCCGCCGTCGGCGCCGTGGGGCGCGCCGCCTCGCTCACCCTGGCCCTGGCCGCGCTGTCGCCGCCGGACCGGTCGGGCCCGGAGCCGCCCGCCCGCCCACCCGCCGCCGACCTGCTCGGCTGGGCCGCCGACACCGTCCGGGTGCCGGCCGCGCTGCACGCCGACCTGACCGCCCTCGCCGCCCACGACGCCCTCGCGCACGCCGGAGCCGTCCGCGTGCTCGGCACCCCGGTCGACCTCACCAAGGTCGACTGCGACACCTACGTGGTCGCCGGCGACCACGGCGGAGCCGCCGCCGGCTACCGCAGCGGGCAGCTGCTGGGCGGCGAGTGCCGCTTCGCCCTGGCCCCCGGCGGGCCGGTGGACGCCCTGCTCACCCCGCCCGGCGGCGCCGCCGACGACTACCGCGCCGGCCGGGTCGGCACCGCCGACCTCGGCCGGTGGGTCGAGCAGACCCCGGTCACGTCCGGTTCCTGGTGGACCGACCACCTGGACTGGCTGGCCGCGCGCAGCGGCCCCTGGGTCGACGCACCCCCGGAGCTGGGCGGGCGCGGGCTGCACGCGATCGCCCCGACCCCGGGCGAGTACGTGCTCGCGCCCTGAGGCACCGCTTCAGGCGGCGCCGGTCGTCCCGGCCACGGCCGCGGGGACCCGCGCCACCGCCAACCGGTACGAGGAGTTGCGGTGGGCGCTCATCGTGGTCAGCTCGAGCAGTTCCAGCCCGGCGTCGGCGAACGTGCGGCGGAACTCCGCCTCGTAGGTGACCGTGCCGAAGTGGATCGTGGTGACCCGGTGGACCAGCGGCTTGAGCCGCTCCAGCAGCGCCGAGCGGCGGTGGTGGAAGGTCTGGGTGCTGAACACCCGCCCGCCGGGGGTGAGCAGCCCGGCGACGTGCCGGATCGCGGCCACCGGGTCGGGCAGCAGCATCAGGCTGGCGCTGAAGTACACCGCGTCGTAGGGGCCGTCGCGGTGGTCGTACACCGAGGCGTGCACCGGGGTGACGTGGCCGACCAGGCCCGCCCGCGCCATCTCCGCCCGGCACCGCTCCAGGTAGTGCTCGTCGATGTCGAGCCCGACCACCGCGAGGTCCTTGTCCCGCACCAGGCCGGCGTTCGCGGCCAGTGCCGAGCCGGTGCCGATCCCGACGTCGAGCAGCCGGGCCCGGTCCGGCAACCGGTCGATGACCTCGCGGTACCACCGCGTGGTCAACCCGGACACCAGGCGGTCGTAGATCCAGGCACGGGCCGTGGCCCAGCGCCGGTCGTTCCTCGTCCCCCGACCCAGCACGATCGGTGTGTTCCCCGGTCCGGGGTGCTCAACCGGGCCGCTCAGCCGCCGTCGCCGGGCCGCAGCGACTCGTAGATCTCCTTGCAGTCCGGGCAGACCGGCGAGCCCGGCTTGGGCGAGCGGGTGACCGGGAAGGTCTCCCCGCACAGCGCCACCACCATGCTGCCCAGCACGGCGCTCTCGGCGATCTTGTTCTTGCGGACGTAGTGGAACATCTTGGGCGTGTCGTCGCCCGTGGTGTCGGTGCCCTCGGGGCGGGTCTCGACGTCGGGCAGCACCTGGGTGGCCATGACGCCATGATGCCGCATGCCACACGGTCGAGTCAGCCTCGACCTGCCCGGCCGCGGGTAGGGTCCCCGGGCGGCGCCCGGAGGTGGCGCGGTGATCAGCACGGGAGGCGGCGTGACGGGTTCGACCGGTCCGGTCCGGTTGTCCACGGAGGTGGCGGACGCGCTGGCCGGCGCAGGTGCGGTCGTCGCGCTGGAGTCCACGATCCTGGCCCACGGGCTGCCCGCGCCGCGCAACCGGGCCGCCGCCGACGAGCTGGAGGCCGCGGTCCGCGCGCACGGTGCGGTGCCGGCCACCGTCGCGGTGCTCGACGGGCAGGCCCGGGTCGGGCTGTCCGCGGCCGAGCTCGACCGGGTCTGCGGCGACGAGCTGCGCAAGCTGTCGGTGCGCGACCTCGGGCCGGCGATCGGCCTGGGCGTCGACGGCGCCACCACCGTCGCCGCGACGTCCGCGCTGGCCCACGCGGCCGGGGTGGCGGTGTTCGCCACCGGGGGGCTGGGCGGGGTGCACCGCGGCGCCCGCGACACCTGGGACGTCTCGGCCGACCTCGCCGCGCTGGCCGGGACCGCGGTGCTGGTGGTGTGCTCGGGGGTGAAGTCGATCCTGGACGTGCCGGCCACCCTGGAGGTGCTGGAGACCGAGTCGGTGCCGGTGCTGGGCTACCGGACCGACAGCTTCCCCGGGTTCTACCGCCGCGACTCCGGGCACCCGGTGCCCTGGCGGGTCGACGACCCGGCCCGGGCCGCCGCGGTGTGGCGGGCCCACCGCGCGCTCGGCTCCCGGTCGGGCGCGGTGCTGGCCCAGCCGGTGCCGGCCGCCGACGAGCTGGACGCCGGGCTGCACGACCGCCTGCTCGCGGAGGGCCTGGCGCTGCTGGCCGAGCGCCGGATCACCGGCAAGGACGTGACCCCGGCGCTGCTGGCGCACTTCCACGCCGGCAGCGGCGGCGCCAGCCTGCACACCAACCTGGCCCTGGTCCGGGCCAACGCCGAACTCGCGGCCCAGGTCGCCGTGGCCCTCGAGCGCCGGTGACCGGCGCGGGCCGGCGGCCGCGGGTCGTGGTGGTCGGCGACGTGGCGCTGGACGTGCAGGTCGAGCCGCGGATGGCGGCGGTGCCCGGT
>DASQMQ010000140.1:0-2867 GCA_035645455.1 Pseudonocardia sp. | reverse complement strand
CCGAACCCGCGGCTCGTGCCCCGGAGCCGGCCGGGTCCGCCGGCGGGGGCCCGGTCGGCAGGCTGCTCGGCGGCGTGACGGACACGGCCGGCGGCCTGCTCGGCGGGTGACCGCGCCGAGGTCCGCCGCCCCGTCGCCCGGCCGCTGACCCGTCAGACCAGCCGGCGGTCCGAGGCCCAGCGCGACAGCTCGTAGCGGTTGGACAGCTGGGTCTTGCGCAGCACGCTCGACACGTGGGTCTCGACCGTCTTGACCGAGATGAACAGCTCGCCGGCGATCTCCTTGTAGGCGTAGCCGCGGGCCAGCAGCCGCAGCACGTCGCGCTCCCGGCGGGTGAGCAGGTCCAGCTCCGGGTCGCCGGGCGGGGCGGCGCCGGGCCGGTCGGAGAACACGTCCAGCACGAACCCGGCCAGCCGCGGGGAGAACACCGCGTCCCCGGCGTGCACCCGGCGCACCGCGTCGGCCAGCTCCCGCCCGGAGATGGTCTTGGTGACGTAGCCGCGGGCGCCGGCCCGGATCACCGCGATCACGTCCTCGGCCGCGTCGGACACGCTGAGCGCGAGGAACACCACGTCGGGCAGCTCGGGGCGGATCCGGCGGAGCACCTCGGCACCGCCGCCGTCGGGCATGTGCACGTCGAGCAGCACCACGTCCGGGGTGAGGTGGCGGATCGCGGCCACCGCCTCGTCCACCGAGCCGGCCTCGCCGACCACGGTCACGTCCGGGACCCGCTGGTCCAGCTCGGCGCGCACGCCGGCCCGGAACAGCCCGTGGTCGTCGACCAGGAACACCTTGATCGGTCGGTCCGGTCCGGTCGGCTCGGTCTGCTCGGTCGTCACAGCGCCACCTCCTCCTGCGCGGACGGCGCGCTGCCGACCGTGTCGTCCACCGGCATGCTCAGGTGCACCTCGGTGCCCTCGCCGGGGGTGCTGCGCAGGCGGACCCGGCCGCCGTGCCGTTGCATTCTGGCGTGCACCGAATCGGCCAGGCCGTGCCGGTCGGCCGAGACCGCGTCCGGGTCGAAGCCGACCCCGCGGTCGCGGACGAACACGTGCACCTCGCCCTCCTCGACCTCGACGTAGACGCTGATCTCGCCCACCTCGGCGTGCTTGGCCGCGTTGACCATCGCCTCGCGGGCGGCCAGCACCACCGCGCGCAGGTCGTCGTCGAGCGGGTGGTCGCCGACCACGACCGGCCGGACGTCGATGGCGTAGGTGTCCTCGACCTCGGCGGCCGCGGCGGTGATCGCCTCAGCCAGCCCGGCGGCCTTCTCCGCCCCGGCCATCCCGGCCCGGCCGTAGCCGGTCGGCCCGTAGAGCCAGTGCCGCAGCTCGCGCTCCTGGCCGCGGGCCAGGCGCTGCACCTCGCGCGGCTGGTCGGCCTGGCGCTGGATGAGCGCCAGGGTCTGCAGCACCGAGTCGTGCAGGTGCGCGGCGATCTCGGCGCGCTCGGTCTCGACGATGCGCTGGCGGCGCTCGTCGGTGAGCTCGCGGGCCAGCCGCACCCACCACGGCACGGTGATCACCGCGACGCCGACCAGGGTGGCGATCACCGCGAGCAGCGCGAACTGGACCTGGCCCAGCTGCAGGTTGCCGATCAGGAACACGGCGATCCCGGCCGCCACGAACACCGCCCCGGACAGCACCCGCAGCACGGTGGCCCGGCCGCCGCCGGCGACGCCGCTGCGGGCACCCGCCGCCCAGCGGCGGCGCTGGGCCTCGTCGGCCTCCCGCCAGACCACCGCGGCCCCGACCGCGGCCACCCCCAGCGGGCCGACCACCCAGCCGACCACGGTGTTGCCCAGCGCGGCCGCGGTCAGCCCGGCCGCGAGCGCCAGCGCGATCAGGCCGAACGCCTGCTGGCGCTCGTCGCGGCCGACCCGGCGGCCGGTCTCGGTGGGCTCCTGCTTGACGAAGATCCACAGCAGCGCGTAGGCGATCGCCCCGACCGCGTTGATGCTGAGCAGCACGATCAGCGCGATGCGCACCCAGAGCACCCGCACGCCGAGGTGGTCGGCCACCCCACCGGCCACGCCGGCCAGCACCCGGCCGGTGCGTCGGCGCAGCAACGGCGGTCGCGAGCTCGGCTGGGTGGGCGGCGGGGCCACCGGAGCCGCCGCGGGTGCTGCTGTCACCGCTCCATCGTCACACGCGGGGGAAGGGGGAACATCGGGGAAGCGTCCGGGGTGGGTCAGGGGCATCCCCCATGCCGCCGGGCACCCGTGCACAGCAGGCTGTGTCCAGGAGGTGAGCGCCCGTGAGACATATCGATCATTCCGACGTGCATGCCACGCTGCGCGAGATGTGGGAGACCCGGCCGGCCCGCCGGTCGGACGACCGGATGGTGGCCGGGGTGGCGGCGGCGATCGCCCGCCGCTACGACATCGACCCGGTGCTGGTGCGGATCGGGTTCGTGGTGGCCGCGTTCTCCGGGATCGGTGCGGCGCTGTACATCGCGGGCTGGATCGCCCTGCCGGCGCAGGACACCGGAGCCGGCGCGGGGACGAGCCGGCCGCGCCGCGGCCTGATGGTGGCCGGCCTGGTGGTCGCCGTCATGGTCACCTTCGGCTGGTTCGGCGACGGTCCCGGCCCGGGTCCGATCCTGATCGGCCTGATCGCGTTCGGGTTGCTGTACATGCTGCACCGCAGCAGGTCCGAGCGACCCGCCGGCGTCGGCACCGCGCACCCGGACGCCCCCGTCGCGGCGGCCGGTGCGGCGACCACGGCGACCGGGCCCTCGCTGCTCAAGGAGGCCCCCCCGGGCGAGCCGGTGGTCACCCCGCCGAGCTGGGACCCGCTGGGCGCCGCCCCGTTCGCCTGGGACCTGCCCGAGCCGTCCCCGGCGCCGGCCCCGGCGCCCGCGCGCCC
>DASQMQ010000139.1:0-4102 GCA_035645455.1 Pseudonocardia sp. | reverse complement strand
CGGGCGACGGCGTCGCCGGGCCGGTGGGCGAGCACGTCGGCCTTGGCCGGCTCGGCCAGTCCGACGTAGACGAACCGGGTCTGGTCCGAGACCAGGTCGGCGGCGTCCAGGATCCGCCGGACCGCGGCGATCTCGGTGTCGGTGACGGGGTCGAGCGGGTGGGAGCGACTCAGTCGTACAGCGGTCGAGGTCACCGCGACTCCTTTTGTCTACAGTCGTTGACGAAACGCCGAGAACGGAGAGAAGGCCAGGTCGTGCTCTGTGAGAGCGGCACCACGCGCCGGCGTCGGAGAGCCACGCAGACCCGGAGCGGATGGCCGTGGCGACGCTATAGCACACCCCGATCGGAGACAATGATCGACTCCCCCTCGCCGGCGCACCGGTCACGCTGCGGCGGCGGACGGTCACCCGGCGACGACGACCGGCGTCCGGTCCGCCCACGGCAGCGCCTGCTCCAGGTCGGTGGCGAGGGCGAGCAGGGTGGCCTCCTCGGCGAGCCCGGCGGCCAGCTGGATCCCGATCGGCCAGCCGCGGTCGGACGTCGCCAGCGGCAGCGAGATCGCCGGCATCCCGGTCACGTTGGCCACCGCGGTGAACCCCGCGAACTCGAAGATCCGGTGGTACCAGCCGCGCGCGTCCAGGTCCGGGTCGTTCGCGTCGAGGTGGCCGAGTGCGGTGTTCGGCGCGCACATCGTCGGGGTGAGCAGGACGTCGTGGTCGAGGTGGAAGGCGGCCACGCTGCGGGTGGTGGCGTTGAAGACGCGGTCGGCGGCGTAGAGGTCCGACGCGCGCAGCGACCGGCCGTACTCGACGCAGGCGAGGGTGGTCGCCTCCAGGGTGTCCGGCCCCGGGGTCACCCCGAGGAGGCCGGCGAGCAGGTCCACCCCGTCGGCCAGGAAGCTGCACCAGGCGGTCAGGTTGGCCTCGTCGAACGCCTCCCGGTCGATCGCCGGGGCCGCCTCGACGACGGTGTGCCCCAGCCCGGCCAGCGCGTCGGCGACCCGGCGGACCGCGGCCAGGCACTCCGGATCGGTGGTGCCGCGGCCGGACGCGGGGGTGGTGCTCAGCGCGATGCGCAGCGGCCGGCTGCCGGCCCGGGCCGCCGCGGCGAAGCCCTCCGGCGGGGCGGGCAGCAGGTAGCGGTCGCCCGGCTCGCTGCCGTGCACCGCGTCGAGCAGGCCGGCGCAGTCGCGCACGGTGCGGGTGACCGCGAACTCGATGCCCAGCCCGAGCAGCGGGTCGGCGTAGTCCGGGCCGGCGGTGGTGCGCCCGCGGCTGGGCTTGAGCCCGACCAGCCCGCAGGCCGCGGCCGGGATGCGGATCGAGCCGCCGCCGTCGTTGGCGTGCGCGACGGGCAGTGCGCGGGCCGCGACCAGCGCCGCCGACCCGCCGCTGGAGCCACCCGGGCTGCGCGTGGGGTCCCACGGGTTGCGCACCGGCCCGGACGACACCGGCTCGGTGCTGGCGTTGAAGCCCAGCTCGGGGGTGGCGGTCACGGCCGTCGCGGCGAGCCCGGCGGCCCGGAAGCGGGTCATCAGGAACGAGTCGGCCGGCATCGGGACGCCGTCACCGAGCAGCCGGGTGCCGGCCCGCTGCGCGACGCCCTCGGCGTGCAGGACCAGGTCCTTGATCGCGAACGGCACCCCGCCGAACGGCCCGTCGGGGTCGTGCCCGAGCGGCTCGGCGAACCGCTCCCCCACCACCGCGTTGAGTCGGCCGTTCACCGCATCGATCGCCTCCGCTGCGGCCCGGTGCACCTCGGCCGCCTGCACCTCGCCCTCCCGGACCAGCCCGGCCAGGGCGGTGGCGTCGTGCGCGGCGTACTCGTCGATCCGCATGGTTCCTCCGTGAGATCGGCCGGCCCGGCCGCTGCGCCGGGAACGTCGGGGACCGTAGGCGCGCCGCCGCGGGCGCGGATCGGCAGAACGACCGATGCGCGGATCGGCCCTGGGCCGGCCGGCCGCACGCCCGTACCGTGGGCCGATGCCGGGCGACGCCCCCTCGGCGCGCCTGCGGGCCGCCCGTGACCTGCGCGGACTGCTGCGCGGGGGCGGCGCGCGACCGGCCGGGCCGGGGCTGGCCGTGGCCGCGCTGGCCGAGCTGCACGGCCTGTTGCCCTACGACTGCGCGGCGCTGTCGCGCTGGGACCCCCTCGAGCGCGTCCACCGGGCCGTCGCCGTCGTCGGTTACCCGGCCGACGTCCTGGGCTTCCTGGACCGCCGGATGCACACCGACCCGCTGTTCGACGAGGTCCGCCGCGGCCGGGTGCCGGTGCGGGTCCGCGACATCCCGCGGCCGCGCCGGCGCGGCGACGTGTTCGACCTGGTGATCGACCCGCTCGGCTTCCGCGATGGCGTCACCCAGTGCCTGTTCGCCGCCGACGGCCGCTACCTGGGCATGCTCAACGCCAGCACGCTCGACCTGCGCCACCCCGACGACGACGCGGTCGCGCTGCTCGACCTGCTCGCCGACGACGTGGCCGGCCTGCTCGACCCGCTGCCGGCCGCCGGATCGACCACCGCGGCGCTGGCCACCGGCGCCGCCGAGGGCCTGTTCGTCACCGCGACCGCACTGGTGCCGCTGTCCCCCGGGGCCCGCCCGGAGCTGGCCGGGCCGCGCTCCCCGCTGCGCCCGCTGGTGAGCGCCGCGCTGGCCGGCGGCGGGCGGGTCACCTCGGTGCTGGCGCTGGTCGGCCACGAGCTGCTGGAGGTCACCCTGGAGCCCCGGCCGGGCGGGGTGGTCCTGCTGCACCGACCCGCAGCGCCCCCGTTCGGGTTGACGCCGCGCGAGCTGGAGGTGCTGGCCGCGCTGTCCCGGGGCGGGACCAACCCCGGGATCGCCCGGGACCTGCGGATCTCCCCGCGCACCGTGGCGACCCACGTCGAGCACCTGCTGGCCAAGACCGGCGCCCCGAACCGCACCGCCGCGGCCCGGCTCGCCGCCGATCTCGGCCTGGTGGTGTAGCCCGCGGGCGTCAGGACCGGGGGCGGGACCGGTAGGCGGCGATCACGATGTGCGTGCGGTCGCGCGCCCCCAGCTTGCGCAGGATCGCCCCGACGTGGGTCTTGACCGTCCAGACGCTCAGCTGCAGCGCCGCGGCGATCTCGTCGTTGGTCAGCCCGGCCGCGACCTGCTCGACGATCTCGCGCTCGCGCGCGGTGAGCACCCGCAGCGGGTCGGGGCCGGGCTCGGGCCGGGCGAACCGTTCGATCACCCGCCGGGTGACGGCCGGGTCGAGCAGGGCCTGCCCCCCGGCGACCACGTGCACCGCGCGGTGCAGGTCGGCGGGTGCGGCGTTCTTGACCAGGAATCCGCTGGCGCCGGCCCGCAGCGCGGCGAACACGTACTCGTCGAGGTCGAAGGTGGTCAGCACGACGACCCGGGTGCCGGTCCGGGTCAGCCGCGCGGTGGCGGTGAGCCCGTCGTCGCCCGGCATCCGGATGTCCATCAGGACCACGTCGGGCGCGAGCTCGGCGGCCAGGAACGCGGCGTGCTCCCCGTCGCCGGCCTCGCCGACCACCGCGATGGCGGCGTCGAGCTCGAGCAGTGAGCGCAGGGCCGCGCGCACGTCCGGCTGGTCGTCGACCAGCAGCACCCGCACCGTCACGACGGCCCGTCCGGGCGCAGCGGCAGGCCCGCCTCCACCAGGTGCCCGGCCCCGCACCGGCCGGCGCGCAGCGATCCGCCCAGGGTGCGGGCCCGCGCGGTCATGCCCGCGATCCCGTGCCCGCCGACGGCGGCCGGCCCCCGGTCCGGCACCGGCCGGCTCGGGCCGTGGTCGAGGTACCGGACGGTGAGCGAGTCGCCGTCCGCAACCACCGAGAGGTCCGCCCGACCGGTCGCGGAGTGGCGCAACGTGTTCGTCACCGCCTCCTGGCAGATGCGGTGGGCCACGAGCGCGACCGCGGCGGGCACCTCCGCCGGGTCCGCCCGCACGTCCAGGTGCAGGTCGACCCCGGCGTCCGCGGCCACCGCCACCAGGTCCGGCAACTGGGCGAGGCCGGGTCCCGGCGGCCGGGGCCCGGCCCCGTCCCCGTCCTGCAACAGCCGCACGGTCGCCGCGGTGTCCGCCATCGCCTCGGCGTGCGCGGCGACCGCGGCC
>DASQMQ010000138.1:0-12804 GCA_035645455.1 Pseudonocardia sp. | reverse complement strand
TTCCACGACCTGCTCGACCGGCCGGGCGATGCCGAACCGGTTGCCGTCGGCGGCCACGGCACCCTGATCGAGCTCTACACCTCCGGCACCACGGGGAGCCCCAAAGCGGTGCCGGTGCCGCTGCGGGCGCTGGCCGGCATGCACGCCTACCAGGTCTTCGGGCTCGACCACACCGACCAGGACGTGTTCTGGAACGCCGCCGACCCGGGCTGGGCCTACGGCCTGTACTACGCGATCGTCGCGCCGCTGGCGGTCGGGCGGCGCAGCCTGCTGCTGGGCGCCGGGTTCTCGCCGGAGCTGACCTGGCAGGTGCTCTCCCGGTTCGGCGTCACGAACTTCACCGCCGGCCCGACCGCGTACCGGGCGTTGCGCGCGGCGCAACTGCCCCCACCCGAGGGGTTGCGGCTGCGGCACTGCTCGTCGGCCGGGGAGCCGCTCACCCCGGACGTGATCGGCTGGGCCCGGGAGGCGATCGGCGTACCGGTGCGCGACCACTACGGGCAGACCGAGACCGGGATGACCGTCGCCAACGCCTGGCACCCGGCCCTCGTCGACGACATCGAGCCGGGCTCCATGGGCCGCCCGCTGCCCGGCTGGACGATCGAGGTCCTGCACCCGGACCACGACACCCCGGTGCCCGCCGGGCAGAGCGGGCGCGTCGCGGTCGACGTCGCCCACAGCCCGCTGATGGCCTTCACCGGCTACCGGGACGCGCCCGACCGCACGGCCGAGCGGTTCAGCGCCGACGGGCGGTGGTACTTCACCGGCGACCTCGCCACCAGGGACGCCGCCGGTCGCCTGACCTTCGGGGCCCGCGACGACGACGTCATCCTGACCGCGGGGTACCGGATCGGCCCGTTCGAGGTGGAGAGCGCCCTGACCCGGCACCCGGCGGTGATCGAGGCCGCGGTGGTCGGCGAGCCGGACGAGCTGCGCGGCGAGGTCATCGTGGCCTACGTCGTCGTCCGGGCCGGGCAGCCCACCGGCGACGCCTTCACCGCGGAGCTGCAGCAGCTGGTCAAGTCCGAGCTCGCCGCGCACGCCTACCCGCGCCGGGTCCACGTCGTCGACCAGCTGCCCCGGACCCCCAGCGGGAAGGTCCAACGCTTCCAGCTCCGGGCGTCCGGGTCGGGTCGATCGCGCTAGCCGGGCGGCGCAGTGCTCCCACCTGCGGAAGGGCGCGCGGGTGGGGGCCACGGCGGCGCCGTCGGCCGAGCGGCCCGTCAGGTCGACCTCGACCGCAGGACGTCGTGCGCCTCCTGGAGCAGGTCGGGTGCCACGGCGCGGTGCTTCGCGGAGAGGACCGTCCAGACCCGGGCCCCGATCGGGCGGTCGTAGCGCACGCACGTCGCCAGCGACACCTCCCCGTCGACCACCCGGACGACGAGCCGGCCGGTCACCATCCAGGACCGCGCGGCCAGCCTGATCCAGTCGTCGCCGCGCCCGGTGATCCGCCAGCCGGCCACGTGGTCCGGGGACCGGCGCCAGGCCAGCTGCATGCCGAGCAGCACCCGGAAGATGAACTGCCCGCCCAGCCCCGCGACGTCCACGAACATCGCGCGGGCCCACTGCTCGGGCGACCAGTCCGCGGCGTCGGCGGTGGTGAGGGTGAACAGGTCGATGTAGTCGAGGTCGGTCAGCGCGGCGAGGGTGCGGATCGACTCGGGGACGGGGTGCTGCTGGTGGGTGGTCGGCACGGGGGTCCTCTCGCTGGATGGCCGGCACGCTAACATACGTACATGTCTGTATGTGAGCGGTCGTGACCACCGGGCAGCGGCGGACGCAGGCCGAGCGCCGGGCCCGGACCCGGACCGCGCTGGTGGAGGCGGCGGCCCGCGGCCTGTCGACCTACGGGTACGCGAACCTGGCGCTGGAGCGCGTCGCCGCGGACGCGGGCTTCACCCGCGGCGCGCTCTACCACCAGTTCGCCGGCAAGGAGGAGCTGGCGCTGGCCGTGGTGGAGTGGGTCGCCGAGACCTGGGACGCCGAGGTCGGCCACCTGCTCTCCGACGTCGCCGATCCCGTCGAGGCGCTGCTGGCGGTCGCCCGCGGCCACGCCGTCTACTGCCGCCGCGACGTGGCCCGGGTGCTGCTGAGCCTGCGGGTGGAGTTCGACGGGCAGGACCACCCGGTCGGCCGGGCCATCGACGAGGGCCTGGACCGGCTCGCCGACGACTGCGCCGCGGTGATCGAGGCCGGTCGCGGCACCGGGGCGATCCCGCCGGGGCCGCCGGCCACCGTGGTCGCCCTCGCCTACCTCGGTGCGCTGGAGGCGGTCGGGATCCAGCTCGCCGGGCGCGCCCCCCACGACACCGACCTCGCCGAGCGGGTCGCTCGCGGGCTGCTCGGTCTGCGGCCGAGGTCCGGCTGAACCGGTGCCCGGCCCGTTCCGGTGAACCGCGTCAGCCCGGCGACGTGCCGGTCACCTCGGAAGTGGTCCCGAGCGACGGTGCTGGGGGTGACGACACCCGGCTGGGGCCGGGGTCGTCGTCCAGCCGGGCCAGCACCCGCTCGGCGATGGCGCCCAGGACGTCGACCTGGTCGTCGTCGAGCTGGTCGAGGAACAGCTCGCGGACGGTGGCGACGTGCCGGGGGGCGGCGTGCTCGATGGCCCGCCGGCCGTCCTCGGTCAGCACGATGAACGCGCCCCGCCCGTCCTGGGGGCACTCCTGGCGGCCGATCAGCCCGCGCTTCTGCATCCGGGTCAGGTGGTGGGACAGCCGGCTCTTCTCCCACTGCAGCCCGTCGGCCAGCTCCAGCACCCGCAGCCGGCCCTCGGGTCGGTCGGTGAGGTGGACGAGCACGTCGAAGTCCGCCAGCGACAGCCCTGAGTCGGTCTGCAGCTGCCGGTGCAGCCGGGCTTCGAGCCGGGCGTTCATCTGCAGGTAGCGGCGCCAGGCGCACTGCTCCCGCTCGTCGAGCCACCGGGGTTCGTCCACGCCGTGGAGTCTACCCGGAATAGTTGACACATCAACGTGGTTCTGGCTATCGTCTCGATGACAGATCAACCACCTGGAGGACGACATGACCACCTCGACCCAGCCCACCACCCTGACCGGCGAGTACGTCATCGACCCGGCGCACACCCGGATCGGCTTCGTGGCCCGCCACGCCATGGTCACCAAGGTCCGCGGGGGGTTCAACGAGTTCGCCGGCACCGCCCACCTGGACGGCGACAACTCCTCGGTGGAGCTGACCATCCAGGCGGCCAGCATCGACACCCGCAACGCCGACCGCGACGGCCACCTGCGCAGCAACGACTTCTTCGCGATGGACGAGTACCCGGAGATCACCTTCCGGTCGACCTCGGTCAAGTGGGGCGACAACGAGAACGTCGAGATCACCGGTGACCTGACCATCAAGGGCACCACCCGCCCGGTCACCATCCCGTTCACCTTCGACGGCCAGGCGACCGACCCGTTCGGCAACCTCCGGCTCGGCTTCGAGGGCTCGGTCACCATCAACCGCAAGGACTTCGGCGTGAGCTGGAACGCGACGCTGGAGACCGGCGGCGTGCTGGTGAGCGAGAAGGTGGTGCTGGAGTTCGAGGTCTCGGCCATCAAGCAGGCCTGACCCGACCACCGGCCGGACGGACGAGGAGAGCGGGACGATGACGACCAGCGACACGGCTCGGCGCGCAGCCGAGCGCGAGCAACTCCGCGAGCAGCTGCGCACCGAGTACCTCGCCCCGCCGGCGCAGCGCCCCGCGTCCAGCGCGCGGGGCCTGCACCACACCGCGCTCATCTCGGCGGACGTCCGCCGGACCATCGACTTCTACCAGGGGTTGCTGGAGTTCCCGCTGACCGAGTTGATCGAGAACCGGGACTACCCGGGCTCCTCGCACTTCTTCTTCGACATCGGCAACGGGAACCTGCTGGCCTTCTTCGACTTCCCGGGTCTGGACGTGGGGCCCTACGCCGAGGTGCTCGGCGGCCTGCACCACGTGGCCATCTCGGTGGAGCCGCAGCGCTGGCAGCGGTTGCGCGAGAAGTTCGAGCAGGCCGGCGTCGAGCACGTGGTGCACAGTGGGGTCTCGATCTACTTCCGGGACCCCGACGGCGCCCGCATCGAGCTGATCGCCGACCCGCTCGGCGAGATGTACGGCCAGACCGTCCTGTAGCCCACCAGGGAGACGCCATGACCGACATCGCCCCGAGCGGGCTGCACCACGTCACCGCGATCGCCGCGGACCCGCAGGAGAACGTGGACTTCTACACCCGGGTGCTGGGGCTGCGGCTGGTCAAGCAGACCGTCAACTTCGACGCCCCGGACACCTACCACCTCTACTACGGCGACGCGGCCGGCTCGCCGTCGACGATCCTGACGTTCTTCCCGTGGAAGGGCGTCCCGCCGGGGCGCAACGGCGCCGGGCTGACCACGGCCACCGCGTTCGGCGTCCCGCCGGGGTCGATCGGGTGGTGGCAGCGCCGGCTGGCCGAGCTGCAGGTCGACGCGGACGCGCCGGTCGACCGGGACGGCACCGAGGTGCTGACCCTGCGCGACCCGCACGGCCTGGTCATCGACCTGGTCGCGGCGCCGGGGGACACCCGCTCGGGCTGGGACGGCGCGGGCGGCGTGCCCAGCGAGCACGCCGTCCGCGGCCTGCACTCGGTCACGCTGTCCGAGCGGCAGCTGGAGCCGACCCAGCGGATGCTGTCGGAACTGCTCGGCATGCAGCTGGACGTCGAGTCCGGCGACCGCGTCCGGTACGCGATGGGCGGCGCCGGCGACCGCACGGCCGGCGCGCTGGTCGACGTGGCCGCGGAGACCCGCCGCAACGGGCTGCAGGCCGGCGGCACCGTGCACCACGTGGCGTTCCGCGCCCCGGACGGACCGACCCAGCTGCGCTGGCGCCAGGAACTGCTCGACGCCGGGGTGCAGGTCACCGAGGTCCTCGACCGGCAGTACTTCACCTCGATCTACTTCCGGGAACCGGGCGGGGTGCTGTTCGAGATCGCCACCGACCAGCCCGGGTTCGCCGTGGACGAGCCGCTGCTCAGCCTGGGCCGCAGCCTGAAGCTGCCGCCGTGGCTGGAGCCCAGCCGCGAGCAGATCGCCGCCGCGCTGCCGGTCCTGCGCCTTCCCGAGGACCAGGGGTGACCGGGCCGCTGGACCGCCCGCACGTCTGGCAGCCCGGGTCGGGCCCGACGCCGCTGCTGCTCCTGCACGGCACCGGCGGCGACGAGCACGACCTGCTGCCCCTGCGCGAGCACCTGGCCCCCGACGCCCCGGTGCTCTCGGTGCGCGGCACGGTCCTGGAGAACGGCATGCCGCGGTTCTTCCGGCGGCTGCGCGAGGGCGTCTTCGACGAGGACGACCTGCGCGCCCGCGTCGACGAACTGGCCGCCTTCCTGTCCGCCGCCGAGGCGGAGTACGGGGTGGCACCGGGGGCGTGGACGGCCGTGGGGTTCTCCAACGGCGCCAACATCGCCTCGGCGCTGCTGTTCGGGCACCCGGACGCGCTGGCCGGCGCGGTCCTGCTGGCCGCGATGGTGCCCTACCGGGACGGCCCGCCGGAGGTCGACCTGGCCGGCCGGCGGGTGCTCGTCGCCAACGGCCGCCGCGACCCGATGGCCACCCCGCAGCAGACCGAGGCCCTGGTCGGGCAGCTGCGGGCGCGCGGAGCCGACGTCACCGACCTGCCGCACGACGGCGGGCACACCATCGACCCGCGCCAGCTCCCGAGGATCGCCGGGTGGCTGCGGGACTGATCCGCACCATCACAGCAGGATCAGGGCGCTCACGAACACGATCGCGTTGTTCAGCCCGTGCGCGACCACGCCCGGCCAGATCGACCGGCTGCGTTCGTAGAGCAGCGCGGTGATGATCCCCAGCACGATCGCCGCGGGCAGCACGACGTTGGTCCCGTGCGCGATGCCGAAGACCAGCGAACTGGCGACGACGGCGATCCCCACGCCGTAGCGGCGCAGCGCCCCGTAGCCCACGCCGCGGAACAGCAGCTCCTCGGCGAACGGCACCAGCACCGCCCCGGCGGCCAGCATGCCGACGAACTCCCAGCCGAACGCCGCCGACGCCGTGGCCAGGGGCTCCTGCGGGTTGGACAGGTCGCCGGTGAGCGTGATGTAGCCGATGATCACGACGCGGTTGACCAGCCAGCCCAGCACACCGCCGGCGACCCCGAGCAGCAGCCACGTGGCGGTGGTCGGGCGCAGGCCGAGGGCGGGCAGCGAGCGGACCCGCAGGGCCAGCGCGATCACCGCGGCGGCCAGGGTCACCAACCCGGTCACCGCCAGCACGGCCACGATGCCGGGTAGGGCGACCAGCAGCAGCACCCCGACGCCGATGGACAGCCCCAGGTAGACGACGACGGCGACGAGCAGCTCGGTCCAGCCCAGCGAGGGCCGTCCGGCCGGTCCGGCCCCCGGCACCGGTCCGCGGGCGTCGACCCGGGTGGCGGGCGCCCCGCCCGGCGGGACCTCGGTCACGGATGCGTCCTCGTGCGGCATGGCCCGACGCTAATCCGCGCCGGGCGGTCCGGCGTCGGCCGCGAGGCCGATTCACCGGGCCCGGGCGCGCTCCTCCTCGGGGAGGAGACCGGCCGGCCGGGGCAGCCGGGCCCGCACCGCGAACCCGTCCTCGCCGCCGCGCACGGCGAGCTCCCCGCCGAGCAGCTCGGTGCGTTCCCGCATGCCGAGCACGCCGAGCCCGGACCCGGTGCTGCCGGCCCGGTGGCCGGTGACCGGGCCGGCGTCGCGCACCTCGACGACGACCTCACCGGGCCGGTGCTCGACGGCGACGGCGGTCGGCGACGCCCCGGCGTGCCGGACGACGTTGGTCAGCGCCTCGGCGAGGATCCGCTGGGCGAACACCTCGGCGTCCCCCGGTGCCGGCGCCGGGGTACCGGACACGGTGACGGTGACCGGCACGCCGGCCGCCCGGGCCGGAGCGATCAGCCGCTCGACGCCGTCGGCGGTGAGCTGGACCGGGACCGGGGCGTGGGTCGCGGCGGTGAGCGCCGGCAGCGCCTCGTCGATCCGCCGGGCGAGATCGGCGATGTGCCCGGCGGCGGCGCGCAGCACCTGCGGGTCACGGGTGGTGCGCGCCGCCCCGGCCTGCACCGCGAGCGCCGACACGTGGTGCGCGACGACGTCGTGCAGCTCGCGGGCCACCCGCAGCCGCTCCGCCTCGACCCCCTCGCGCAGTCGCCCGCCGGCCCGGGCCGCGGTCTCCCGGGCCGCCCGCACGCGCCCGACGCGGCGCAGGGCGCCGATCGCCCACAGCACCGGGACCAGCAGGAACGTGCTGGTCAGTTCGGCCGGGCCGAGGGTCAACTGGTCCGGTTGCGGCGCCAGCAGCAGGTAGCCCAGGACCGTGCCCGAGCACAGCACCGTTGCGGTGCCGGACACCAGCGGCGGCGCGCCGCTCGCCGCGGCGTAGACCAGCACCGACCAGCCGGCCTCGACGACCAGGTGGCTGCTGCCGGCCAGCCACGACCCCCCCGAGCCGACCGTCGCGACGGCCAGCGCGGCCACCGGGGCACTGCGCCACCACGCCAGCGCGATCAGCTGCACCCCGAGCAGCGGGAGGGTCAGCGCCCGCTCGACCGGAACGTCCAGCATCGCCAGCATCGGATCGACGCCGGGCGCACCGAGCGAGTCCGGCGCCAGGTCGGTGAGCGCGACCGCCACCGCGAACACCGCGACGAGGACGATGCCGCTGGTCGTCGGTAGCGGCAGGTTGCGCCGCGCCGCCACCGGCTCGGCCGGCTCGGCCGGCTCGGCCGGGGTGCGCAGCGCGGCGAGCACCCGGCGCAGGCCGTCGAGCACCTGCCGGGCCTCGGCCTGCAGCGCCACCGCGGCGGCCGGCGCCCCGCGGACCAGCGCGTCGGGATCGGCCGCCGCACCGACCAGGCGGTGCAGCCCGGCCAGCACGCCGCCGCCGACCTCGTCGGCGATCCGGGCCCGCTCGGCGGCCACCGCCGCTTCGACCCGGTCCCGCTCCGCTGCGACGCGGTCGCGCTCGGCGCGCCGCCGCGCCGCCCGCACCGCCGCGCCCAGCGCCGCGCCCACCGCGGCCTGGGTGCCCAGCCCGAGGGCCAGCCCGGTGGCGAAACCGAGCCCGGTCCCGACGTCGTGCCCGCCCAGCGCGGTCCACACCAGCGCCGACACCGCGATCGGCGCCAGCGTCACCGCGGTCAGGAACCGCAGCGCCGGCCGCCCTCGGCGGAGCAGTGCGAACGCCAGCACCGGCAGCGCGAACGGCCCACCGGGCAGGGCCAGCGCGGCGGTCGCGGTGAGCAGCGGTGCGTGCAGCAGCAGCGCGGTGCGCGGGCGCGTCCGGCGCAGCAGCACCGGGGGTACCTGCAGCAGCGCAGCCACGACCCCGACCGCCGCCGGCCCGGACGCGATGCCCGGGTCGGCCACCAGGCCGATCAGCGACACCCCGGCCAGCAGCGTGCCCAGGGCCAGGTCGGCCCACCGCTCAGGGCGCACCGACCAGCCCGTTCTCGTAGGCGTAGACGACGAGCTGGACCCGGTCGCGCAGGCCGAGCTTGGTCAGCAGGTGCGACACGTGGGTCTTCACGGTGCTGCCGGCGACCTGCAGCCGGGCGGCGATCTCGGGGTTGGTGAGGCCGGCCGCGACCAGGGCGAGGACCTCCCGCTCGCGCCCGGTCAGGACCGGCCCGCCGGCCGGCAGCGGCGGCGCGTCGCCCTCGACGTAGGCCGCGACCAGCCGACTGGTCACCGACGGCGCGAACAGCGACTGCCCGGCGTGCACCGTGCGCACGGCGGCCTGCAGATCCTCCGGTTCGATGTCCTTGAGCACGAATCCGCTGGCCCCGGCGCGCAGCGCGTCCCAGACGTGCCGGTCCAGGTCGAAGGTGGTGACGACCAGGACCCGCACCGGCGGACCGTCCAGCGCGGTGATCCGCCGGGTGCCCTCGATCCCGTCCACGCCGGGCATCCGGACGTCCATCAGCACCACGTCCGGGCGCAGCCGCCCGGCCAGCGCCGCTGCCCCGGCGCCGTCCCCCGCCTCGCCGACGACCTCGATGTCCGGCGCGGCGTCGAGGACGACCCGCAAGCCCGCCCGGACGACGGCCTGGTCGTCGACCACGATCACCCTCGTCGTCACCCGGCCCCCCTTCGCGTCCATCCTGACAGTGCGCGCACCGCGTCGTCGGCTCGGCATACTCGGTCCGGTGTCGTCGGTGATCGTCCTGAAGCTGGCGGCGGTCTTCGGGGTGGTCGCGATCGGCTACGGGTGCGGGCGCACCCGGATGTTCGCCGGACCCGACGCCCTGCGGCTGCTGACCGACCTGGCGTTCTTCGTCTTCACCCCGGCCCTGCTGTTCCGGCTCACCGCCACCGTCGACCTGGCCGCCCTGCCGTGGGTGGTGATCGCCGTCTACTTCGGACCGACGGTCGGGCTGCTGCTGCTGGTGCACGGCTGGCAGCGGCGCCGGCACGCCGGCGCGGTCCCGTCGATCCGGGCGATCTCCACGACGTTCGGCAACACCGTGCAGCTGGGCATCCCGATCGTCCTCGCGCTGTTCGGCGACGAGGGCCTGGCCGTGCACATCCCGATCACCAGCCTGCACGCGCTGATCCTGCTGACGATCTTGACCGTGCTGGTCGAGCTGGACCTGGCCCGCGACGGGGGAGGCCGTCGGTCGGTCGCGTCGACCGCGCTGCTCACCGCGCGGCGCACAGTGGTGCACCCGGTGGTGCTGCCGGTGCTGCTCGGGCTGGTGGTGAACCTGATCGGGCTGCCCCTGCCCGGCCCGGTCGACGACCTGCTGGTCGTGCTCGGGCAGGCCGTCGTCCCGCTGTGCCTGGTGCTGATCGGGTTGGCGCTGGCGCACCACGGCATCGGCGGCGTCGCCCGACCGGCGCTGTGGCTGTCCATCGGCAAGCTCGCCGTGCTGCCGGCGCTGGTCCTGGGCGTCGGGTACGCGGCCGGGCTGCGGGGTGTGCCGCTGTCGGTAGCGGTGCTGTGCGCGGCCCTGCCGATCGGGTCGAACGCCCAGCTGTTCGCCCAGCGCTACCGGGCGCTGCAGGCCGAGACGACGACCGCGCTGGTGGCCTCGACGCTGGCCTTCGTGGTGACCGGCCCGCTGTGGTTGTTCGCCCTGGCCGCGCTGCCCTGAGCCGGCTCAGCCGTCCGGACCGAACGCCCCGGCGTCGCGGAGTTCCCGCACCGCGGCGACCAGGTGCCCGAGCGCGGGGTCGCCGTTGTCGCGGCGCCAGACCAGGTGGCAGTCCACGGCCGGGCCGGGCTCGGTGAACGGCCGGTGGGTGACGCCCGGGACGGGCCGAGCCGCGGCGACGCTGCGCGCGGTGATCGCGATGGCGGTGCCGGCCAGCACGAGCGGCAGCATCCGATCCAGGCTCGCCACCTCCTGCTGGATCACGACCCGGACGCCGTGCCCGGCGAGCTGCCCGACGATCCGGTCGTGCAGCGCCGGGTTCACCGCTCGTGGCACCACCCCCAGCGGCAGCCCGGACAGCCGGGCCGGCGGCACGGCCGCCCCCGCGGCCAGCGGGTGGTCCGCGGGCAGCACCACGACCAGGGGCTCCCGCGCGACGACCAGCGAGGTGAGGTCCGCGGTGAGCGCCGGGGTCCAGCCGAGGCCCGCGTCGAGCCGCTGCTCGGCCAGCGCGACCAGCTGGTCGGGCGTGGTCAGCGGCTCCGGCGCCACCCGGGCGCCCGGCGCCCGCTCGGCCAGCCGCGCCGATGCCAGCCGGACCAGCGCCGGGGAGACCGAGTCGGCGTAGCCGAGCCGGACCTCGCCGCTCTGCCCCTGCGCCGCGTGCCGGCCGGCGTCGAGGGCGTGCGCGGCCGCCCGGACCACCCGGCGGGCCTCGGGCAGGAACGCCTCGCCCAGGCTGGTCAGCGCGACCCGGCGGCTGGTCCGGGTGAACAGCGGCGCGCCGAGCTCGCGTTCGAGCCGGCGGACCTGCTCGCTCACCGACTGCTGGGTGACGTGCATCCGGGCCGCGGCCCGGCCGAAGTGCAGCTCCTCGGCCACGGCCAGGGCGTACTCGAGCTGCCGCAGTTCCACACCGCTCCGATCGACAGGCTGTGCCTGTCGAGCGTACCGCTCCTCGTCGTTGATCAGCGCGGCGCGGACGCGCGTAATGGAGCCATGACTACCTGGTTCATCACCGGAGCGTCCCGGGGGATCGGCCGCGAGCTGACCGAGCAGCTGCTGGCCCGGGGCGACCGCGTCGCAGCGACCCTGCGCCGTCCCGAGCAGCTCGCCCACCTGGCCGCCGAGCACGGCGACCGGCTCTGGACCCGCGCCCTGGACGTCACCGACACCGCGCAGGTCCGCGCCGTCGTCGACGCCGCGTTCGCCGAGCTCGGCCGGATCGACGTCGTGGTGTCCAACGCCGGCTACGGCGTCCTGGGCACCGCCGAGGAGCTGTCCGACGCCCAGATCGACGGCCTGCTCGCCACCAACCTGACCGGCTCGATCCAGCTGATCCGCGCGGTCGTGCCGCACCTGCGCGCCCGGGGCGGCGGCCGGATCCTGCAGATGTCCAGCATGGGCGGGCAGATGGCGTTCCCGGGGTTCTCGCTCTACCACGCCAGCAAGTGGGGGATCGAGGGCTTCGTCGAGGCCGTCGCCCCCGAGGTCGAGCCGTTCGGCATCCGCACCACGCTGGTCGAGCCCGGCATGATCCGCACGTCGTTCTACGCGGCGGTGGAGCGCACCGAGCCGCTCCCGGAGTACGCGGACAACCCGTTGCTCACCCGCGGCGGCACGCCGGTCGAGGCGATGCCCGGCGACCAGGCCAAGGTGGCCGCCGCGATGATCGAGGTCGCCGCGGCGGCCGATCCGCCCCGCCGGTTGCTGCTCGGCTCGGACGCCCACCGCCTGGTGCGCGACGCGCTGGCCGAGCGGCTGGCCGCCGCGGACGCGCAGCGCGACTCCGCTGCCGCGACCGATGTGGACGAGATCAGTCCAGCTCGGACGTCGTAGGGCCGTAGTCGCGGGTCACGTGGGCGACGCGGACGCGGTAGTCGGAGTACCAGACCGCGCGCCCGCGCCGCTGCGCCACCAGGTGCGCCGCGTGCTGCTTCCAGGCCCGCGCCGACTCCTCGTCGCGGAAGTAGGCCACGGTGATCCCGATGCCCTCCCGGGCCGACTCCGCGCCCAGGTAGCCGGGCTGCTGGGCGGCGAGCTCGAACATGGCGTCGGCCATCCGGGCGTAGCCGTGGTCGCCCTCGGTGCGCAGCGAAGTGAAGATCACCGCCACGTAGGGCGGCTCCGGGGTCGCGGCGATGTCGGGCACCCGCCCACCATCGCATGCGCGGCGCCGGGGTTCGACGGGTTTGCGGCGGGCCCGGTCAGCGCGCGGTGACCTCGAAGACGGCCACCCGGTCGGCCGCGGCCGCGAACTGGTCGGGGTCGGCGCGCTGCACCAGCCCGAGCTGGACGAAGAACCCGACGCCGTGCGGCACCTCGCGCGGGAACGCCCGCATGACCTCGCGGCGGAGGTCGGGATCGTGCACCTCGTGCAGCGCGACCGGGCGGACCGTGCGGCGGTGGCGCAGCTCGCCGTGCCCGGCGGCCCTGGCGTTGCGGGCCCAGTCGGACCGGGGGAGCCCGGCGATCACGTACTCGCGCCCGTCGACGCGCAGCGGCGAGACCGGGGTGGAGCGCGGGGCACCGGTGGTGCGGCCGGGGACGGTCGGCACCCGGATGGTGCCCAGGGGCACGCCGAGCCGCTGGATCGCCCGGACCACCCGGTTCGCCGGCCGGAGCCAGCCCGGCAGCGCGCCGGTCTGCGGAGCCATCGTGAATCCCTTCGATAGTCGAAACGATGCCGCCAG
>DASQMQ010000137.1:0-2678 GCA_035645455.1 Pseudonocardia sp. | reverse complement strand
GGTGGCCGGCCGTCGCCGAGCGGGGTTTGCTAGAGCACTCGTATCCGCTGGTCACGATGACGCAGGACGATCTCGGCGAACCGGGCCCGGCCGGTGCCGTGCCCGACGTGGCTGACCGCGATCAGCTCCACGGCGGTGATCCGGGACGGGGCCGGGCCGACGAACCGCTCGTGGTCGGCGTGCACCGAGCGCGACTCGCGGCGCCACCGGCCCAGCCCGGTCGGGCCGCGGCGCACCGGGACGTGGGTCTGACGGCCCGCCCACCGGGGGATCGGGCAGCCGAAGCTGTCCTGCTCCGGGCGCAGGGCGGTGCTCCAGAACCAGCTGAGCCGGTGCCCGTCGGCGAACCGCAGGGCGAGGCCGAGCAGGTCGTGCGCGGCCGCGGCGTCCTCGGGCCCGCGGCCGGGCAGCGCGTCCACCCGCCAGCGCCAGTCCAGCACGGTGTCCGGGCGCAGCGCGACCCCGTCGGCGCCGCCGACCGGCTTGGCCAGGATGCCGGCGTCGTCCCGGCTGAGCACGTCGATGCCGGCGTCGGGACCGGGCAGCTGGCGGAACATCTCGCCGGGCCCGGTGTCGAGCAGGTAGGACCAGCCGGCCGGCGGGACGACCGGGTCGAGCAGCCGGGCGCGCTCGGCCGCGGCCAGCCTCGGATCGGCCAGCTGCGGCCCGAGCCCGGCCAGCCCGTCGACCGGGTCGATCCCGGCCGGCCAGCGCAGCACGGTGACCGCCAGCCCGCCGCGCCCCCCGCGGTAGGGCCGGTCGCCGGTGGCCAGCGCGCCCGACGGGTCGGCCCAGGCCCCGCGGTAGACGCACAGCTCCAGCGGGCCGGACCGGTCGGCCACCACGGTCGCGGTGTCCTGGGGGCAGCCGAAGATCCGCCCGCCGGGCACCCGCCCCCACAGGTGGTGCTTCGGTCCGGCGCCGCGCCCGCCGGACCAGGCCACCCGCCCGGAACCGAGCAGGGTGACCCGGTCGCCGCAGCGGACGTCGATCCCGGTGGGCGTCCACGGTGGCCGGTCGGCGGGGAGTTCCAGGTGCACGGCGGTGGGCCGGGTCATCGGGCCACCCTGGCAGAGCCCTCGCCGCAGCGGGCCCGTTCCGGGGATTCCGCCGGCGGTGAGCTATCGGTGTCCGATCAGTGACTCTGGTGGTAGGCCTCGAGCACGTTGGACGGGATGCGACCGCGCTCGGAGATCTTCATGCCCTGGCTCTGCGCCCATTCACGAATGGCCTGGTTCTGCTCACGGTCGGTGCTCGGCCGGGCGGCCGGGGTGCTGCTCGAACGGCGACGCCCACCGGCCCGGCGGGCCGCGGAAATGAACGGGGCGAGCGCCTCGCGCAATCTGGCGCTATTGGCCGTGGACAGGTCGATCTCGTAGGCCCGGCCGTCCACCGCGAACTCGACCTGCTCGTCGGCCTCGCTGCCGTCCAGGTCGTCGACCAGGGTGACCGTCGTCTGCTTCGCCACGTGTACTGCCTTTCACAAGTGTGAGGTCCTTCAGCGAGGCGTGCTCGGACTCACCTCGACGCGGCGCAGTGGGATACGCCGCGCGTGGGGTGGAGGTTCCGAACCGGATCAGCGCTATTAACGAGGCCGATAATAATGGATCCCGCGGTGCATTGTCGATGCGGGTTCCCGGTTTGCCCGCCGGACGGCCGCGGCAGGGCCCTGGGCAGGCGTTTCGGCGGCGAATGCGGCGGGCGACCACCAGTCGTGCAGCGCCGCCGGGGCGGTCGCGTCCACCCGTTCTCCGGGTCGCGGAACCGCGAGTGCGACACCGCGGCGGGCGGCCTCGGCGCGCAGCCGATCGACGGGTTCGGCCCAGCCGTGGAATCCGAGGTCGAAGGTGCCCCAGTGCACCGGCACCAGCAACCCGGACCCGGCCCCGAGGGCGAGGTGGGCCCGCACCGCCTCCTCCGGGGTCAGGTGGATGTCCGGCCACAGGTCGCTGTAGGCCCCGATCGGCAGCAGGGTCAGGTCGAACGGGCCCAGCCGCTCGCCGATCCCGGCCAGCGCGTCGTGGAAGCCGGTGTCGCCGCCGAACAGCACCCGGTGCCGCGGCCCGGCCAGCGCCCAGGACGACCACTGGGTGGTGTTGCGCACCAGCCGGCGCCCGGAGAAGTGCCGCGACTCCACGCAGCTGATCGTCAGCCCGCCGACCGCGACCGCCTCGTCCCAGTCCAGTTCGACCACCCGCGAGGGCGGCACGCCCCAGCGGCGCAGGTGCGCCCCCACTCCGGCCGGGACCAGGAACGGCGCCCGGCCCAGCGCCACCAGCGCGCGCACGGTCGCCACGTCGAGGTGGTCGTAGTGGTCGTGGGAGATGACCACCGCGTCGACCGGCGGCAGGTCGGCCAGCGGGCCCGGCACCGGGTGCAGCCGGCGCGGCCCGACCCGCGGCGAGGGCGAGGCCCGCTCGCTCCACATCGGATCGGCGAGCACCCGGTGCCCGTCCAGCTCGATCAGCGCGCTGGAGTGCCCGAACCAGGTGACGGCGAGCTCCCCGGCCGGGCCGGTGGCCGATGGGCGGGCCAGCGGGACCGGGGAGGCCGGCCGCCCGGCCTTCCGGTGGCGCAGCATCGCCGCGGCGATCCGGACCGGTCCGGCCGCGATGACCGGGCCCGGCCGGCTGTTGGCGAACCGGCCGGCGCGGGCGTGGCGCGAGGCGCGGGCGGCC
>DASQMQ010000136.1:0-2603 GCA_035645455.1 Pseudonocardia sp. | reverse complement strand
CGGCGTCGTCCAGCGTCAGCGCACCGGCGACGTACGCGGCGGCGATCTCCCCCTGGGAGTGGCCGACCACCGCCGCGGGCTGCACCCCGTAGGCGCGCCACACCGCGGCCAGCGAGACCATCGTCGTGAACAGGGCGGGCTGGACGACGTCCACATCGGACATGTCCGGCGCGCCGCCGACGCCGCGCAGGACGTCCACCACCGACCAGTCGACGTAGGGGCGCAACGCCGCGTCGCAGCGCTGCGCCTGCTCGGCGAAGACCGGCGAGTGCTCCAGCAGCTCGCGCGCCATCTCGGGCCACTGCGAGCCCTGGCCGGGGAACACGAACACGATCTTCGCCGGGCCCCTGGTCACCCCCCGGACGACGGCGGGGTCCGGGAGGTCGTCGGCGATCGCGGCCAACCGCCGGCGGAAGTCCTCGGGCCGGCGCCCGAGGATCACGGTGCGGTGGTCGAACGCGGCCCGCGTGGTCGCCAGCGCGCCACCGACCGCCGCCGGGCCCACCGGTGCGTGGTCGTCGACGTGGGACAGCAACTGGGCGGCGCTCGCGCGCAGCGCCTGCTCGGTGCGCCCGGAGAGCACCCAGGGCAGGACGACGTCGGGCTCGGTCGCGACCGACCGGACGGCCGCTGCCGGCGCCTGCTCCAGGATGACGTGGGCGTTGGAGCCGCTGATGCCGAAGGCCGACACACCGGCCCGGCGGGGCCGGCCCCGGTCCGGCCACGGGGTCGCCTCGGTGAGCAACCGCATGCCGGCCGTCCAGTCCACCAGCGGTGAGGGCTCCTCGACGTGCAGCGTCGCCGGCAGCACGCCGTGCTGCAGGGCCAGCACCATCTTCAGCACGCCCGCGAGCCCGGCAGCGGCCTGGGTGTGCCCGACGTTGGACTTGAGGGAGCCGAGCAGGAGCGGATGCGCGCGATCACGGCCGTAGGTGGCCAGCAGGGCGCCGGCCTCCACCGGGTCACCCAGCGCCGTTCCGGTGCCGTGCGCCTCGACCGCGTCGACGTCGGCGGCCGAGAGCCGCGCGTTCGCCAGCGCCTGCCGGATCACCCGCTGCTGGGCCGATCCGCTCGGCGCGGTCAGCCCGTTGCTGGCGCCGTCCTGGTTGATGGCCGAGCCGCGCACGACCGCCAGCACGTCGTGGGAGAGCCGGCGCGCGTCGGACAGCCGCTCGACGACGAGCATCACGGCGCCTTCGCTCCACCCGGTGCCGTCGGCGCGCGCCGAGAACGCCTTGCAGCGGCCGTCCGGGGAGAGCGCCCGCTGGCGGCTCAGCTCGACGAAGATCCCGGGATTGGGCATCACGGTCACCCCGCCGGCGAGCGCCAACGAGCACTCGCCGCGGAGCACGGCCTGGCAGGCGAGGTGCAGTGCGGTCAACGACGAGGAGCACGCGGTGTCGACCGTGAGGGCCGGGCCCTCGAGCCCGAAGGTGTAGGCGATCCGCCCGGACGCGACGCTCGTGGTGGTCCCGGTCAGCAGGTACCCCTCGTACCCGTCGGGCACCTGGTCGAGGCGGGGGGCGTAGTCCTGGGGCATCGCGCCGACGAACACACCGCTGCGGCTCCCGCGCAGGGTCCCCGGATCGACACCGGCCCGCTCGAACGCCTCCCACGCGATCTCCAGCAGCACCCGTTGCTGCGGCTCCATCGCCGCGGCCTCGCGCGGGCTGATCCCGAAGAACTCGGCGTCGAACTGGTCCGCGTCGTGCAGGAACCCGCCCTCGCGCACGTAGGTCTTGCCGGGCCGGTCGGGATCGGGGTCGTAGAGGTCCTCGAGGTCCCACCCACGACCCTCCGGGAAGCCGGCGATCACGTCCCGGCCCTCGGCGACGACCCGCCACAGGTCCTCCGGCGAGCGGACCGAACCCGGCAGGCGGCAGCTCATCCCGACGATCGCGATCAGCTCGTCGGTGTCCGCGGTCTCGGCGACCGTCGGGACCTCGTCCTGGACGCCCCGCCGTTCCAGGAGGACGCGCTCGGCCAGTGCCGCCGGGGTGGGGTGATCGAAGATCACGCTGGCCGGCATCCGGAGGCCGGTCGCGGTGTTGACCGCCTCCACGAGCTCGACCATCGTCAGGGAGTCGAAGCCGAGCTCCTTGAACACGCGTGCGGGGTCGACGGCGGTGGGGTCCGGGTGACCGAGCACCGCCGCCGCGCAGCTGCGGACGAGCTCGACGGGATCGTCGGTGCGCGGCTCCGCTCCGGCCGCGGCGGGGGCCGTCGGCGTGTCGAACCAGTGCCGCCCGCGCTGGAACGCGTACGTGGGCAGGCCCACCGGTCGGGAGTGCTCGCCGGGGAACAGCGCCGCCCAGTCGACCTCGGCCCCGTCCACGTGCAGCCGGGCGAGGGCGGTGACCGCGGACTCGACCTCCGGTCGATCCGCGCGCAGCGTCGGGACCACGACTCCGGGACCACCGACCGCGTCCAGCGTGTGGCGGGCCGCCGAGGCCAGCGTCGCCCCGGGGCCGGCCTCGACGAACCGGGTCACCCCCCGCCCCGCCAACCACGACACCCCGTCCGCGAACCGCACCCCACTGAGCACATGACCCGCCCAATAACCCGGCGAACACGCCTCCGCCGCCGTCAACTCCACACCCGAC
>DASQMQ010000135.1:0-1560 GCA_035645455.1 Pseudonocardia sp. | reverse complement strand
AGGTTCAGGAAGGCCACCTTCCTGCCCGCAGAGTTCCGGAAGGTGGCCTTCCTGAACCTGCGGGCCTGAACCTGCGGGCCTGAACCTGCGGGGCTGAACCTGCGGGGCGGCGGCGGGCGGGCGGGGTGGCCCGGCTGGTAGACAGCGAACGTGAGTGACGACGACGTGCTGCAGGCCGCGCTGGCCGCCGCCGGCCTGTCCGGCGCGATCCCGGGGCGGACCGTCGGCGGTGGTCTCGTCGCGGCGAGGCCGGACGCCCCCGAGGAGGCCGCGCCCGGCCCCGCCCCGCGCTGGCCCGACGGGGCGGCGACCGGCGTCGGCTCGATGCCCGGCACCGACGTCCACGAGTCCGCCGCGGTCGTCGCCGGGGAGCTGCCGCTGCTGCCGCACCTGCCGGAGCTGCCGGCCCGCGGCGTCGGCGCGGACATGATCGGCCGGACCGCCGGGCTGCTGGTCGACCTGGCCGTGGACGTCCGGCCGTCGGGCTACCGGGTCGCCGCCCGCCCCGGCCGCGAGCACCGCCGCGCCGTCGACCTGCTGCGCGGCGACCTCGACGCCTTCGAGGAGGCCTGCGCACCGGGCCGTCCGGGCTGGGTGAAGGTGCAGGCCGCCGGGCCGTGGACGCTGGTGGCGAGCGTCGAGCTGCGCACCGGGCACCGCGCGCTCACCGACCACGGCGCCGTGCGCGAGTTCGCCGAGAGCCTCGGCGAAGGGCTGCGCCGGCACGTCGCCGAGGTCGCCGCGCGCACCGGGGCGCAGGTGGTGCTGCAGCTCGACGAGCCGTCGCTGCCGGCGGTGCTGGCCGGGACGGTGCCGACGCCGTCGGGCTACGGGACGGTGCGCACGGTCGCCGAACCGGCGGCCAAGGACGTCCTCCGCGAGCTGATCGCCGGGGTGGGCGTGCCGGTGGTGCTGCACTGCTGCGCCGCCCGCCCCCCGGTCCGGCTGCTGGCCGACGTGGGCGCGGCCGCGATCGGCATCGACGCCACGCTGCCCGCGGTGAGCGGCCGGTCCGCCGAGGTCGACCGGCTGGACGAGCTCGGCGAGGTGTGGGACTCGGGCACGCCGCTGCTGCTCGGGCTGGTCCCGTCGATCGACCCCGGCCGCCGGGTCAGCGACAAGGCGCTGGCCCGCCCGGCGCTCGACCTGGCCGACCGCCTCGGCTTCGACCGCCACCGGCTGGCCGGCCTGGCCGTCCCCACCCCGACCTGCGGGCTGGCCGGTACCACCCCGACCTGGGCCCGCCGCGCCCTGGAGCTCACCCGGGAGATCGCCACCCTGTTCACCGACCCCCCGGCCGACGAGACCTGACCGTCGTCTCCAGCCGCACCCGGCACCGCCCGCCCGGCAGCTCCTCGACGGTGCGGCGACCGTCGGCGTCCACGCCGGAGGTGGTGCGCCAGGTCAGGGTGCGGCCCGGGCCGACCGCCTCGACCACGCCGCCGTTGCGGTAGGCCTTCCCGGCGAAGCGCAGGCGCTCGTCGGTGGTCTGGCCCGGTCGGGCCGGCCCCGGTGGCGACGGGTCCATGGTGCTGACCCGGGCCCGCCAGTCCGGGTCGC
>DASQMQ010000134.1:0-3565 GCA_035645455.1 Pseudonocardia sp. | reverse complement strand
GCCAGTCCGGGTCGCGCCGGTAGTCGCCGACGACCGACCAGACCTCCTGGGCGGACCGGTCCAGCTCGCCCTGCACTCGCACCTCGATGCTCCTCATGTATCGAAAAGTACGGCATCAAAATATTTCTGGGAAGTACGCTGTCCGCGTGGACGCGGTCGACGGGTACATCGAGCAGTGGCGCGCCGAGCGTCCCGACCTGCCCGCCGGCGGCCTGGTCGCGATGGCGGTGCTCGGGCGGCTCCGGCGGCTGGCCGGGCTGGTCGGGCCGGCGATCGGGGCGGTGCTGGCCCGGCACGGCCTGACCACCGGCGAGTTCGACGTGCTGGCCGCGCTGCGCCGCGCCGGCGAGCCGTTCACCCTGACCCCCGGCGAGCTGGCCCGGTCGATGATGCTGTCGCCGGCCGCGACCACCCACCGGCTCGACCGGCTGGAGGCGGCCGGGCTGGTCGGGCGCGCGCTCGACCCCGGCAACCGGCGCAGCATGCGGGTGACGCTGACCGGCCGGGGACGCGAGGTCGTCGACCGGGCGGTCACCGACCACGTCGCCAACGAGGAGCGGTTGCTCGCCGCGCTGTCCCCGGACGACGTCGCCGAGCTGGACCGGCTGCTGCGCGCGCTGCTCGCCGGGCCGGCGGCTCGCGCGGACGGCTGACGTGCCCGGACCTGTCGGTCCGGCTCGGTAATCTCGCCCGGTGAGCCGAGAACCCGCTGCCTCCGCGCCGCCCGACGCCGCCGCGCGGCACGCCCAGCTGGCCGAGGAGATCACCGGGCACCGGTTCCGCTACTACGTGCTGGACGCCCCGGTCGTCTCCGACGGGCAGTTCGACGAGCTGTGGCAGGAGCTGCTCGCGCTGGAGGACCAGCACCCCGAGCTGGCCACCCCGCAGTCCCCGTCGCAGAACGTGGGCAGCACGTTCAACACCGAGTTCACCGCGCACGACCACCTCGAGCGCATGCTCAGCCTGGACAACGCGTTCACCACCGAGGACCTGCGGGCCTGGGCCGAGCGGGTGGCCAGGGACGTCGGCGAGGGCGAGCTGCACTACCTGTGCGAGCTCAAGATCGACGGCCTGGCGGTCAACCTGCTCTACGAGAACGGCGCCCTGACCAGGGCCTTGACCCGTGGCGACGGCCGTACCGGCGAGGACATCACGCTCAACATGCGCACCCTGGAGGAGGTGCCCACCCGGCTCACCGGCACCGCCGAGTTCCCGGTGCCGGAGCTGGTCGAGGTGCGCGGCGAGGTGTACTTCCGGCTGGCCGACTTCGAGGCGCTGAACGCCTCGCTGGTGGAGGCGGGCAAGCCGCCGTTCGCGAACCCGCGCAACACCGCGGCCGGGTCGCTGCGTCAGAAGGACCCGCGGGTCACCGCGTCCCGGCACCTGCGGCTGATCTGCCACGGCTTCGGCCGGCGCGTCGGGTTCGCGCTGGAGCGCCAGTCCCAGGGCTACGACGCGCTGCGCGCCTGGGGGCTGCCGGTGTCGGCGCGCACGACGGTGCTCACCGGCGTCGACGACGTGGTCGCGCACGTCGAGCACTGGGGCGAGCACCGCCACGACATCGAGCACGAGATCGACGGCGTGGTGGTCAAGGTCGACGAGGTCGCGCTGCAGCGCAGGCTCGGCTCCACCTCGCGCGCCCCGCGCTGGGCGATCGCGTTCAAGTACCCGCCCGAGGAGGCCACCACCAAGCTCCTCGACATCCAGGTCAACGTCGGGCGCACCGGCCGGGTCACCCCGTTCGCCCAGATGGAGCCGGTGGTCGTGGCCGGGTCCACGGTCGCGCTGGCCACCCTGCACAACGCCGACGAGGTGCGCCGCAAGGGCGTGCTGATCGGCGACCGGGTGGTCATCCGCAAGGCCGGCGACGTCATCCCCGAGGTGCTCGGCCCGGTGGTCGACCTGCGCGACGGCACCGAGCGCGAGTTCGTCATGCCCACCCACTGCCCGGAGTGCGGCACCGAGCTGGTCCGGCAGAAGGCCGGCGACGTCGACCAGCGCTGCCCGAACGCCCGGTCCTGCCCGGCGCAGCTGCGCGAGCGGCTGTTCCACGTGGCCGGTCGCGGCGCGTTCGACATCGAGGGCCTGGGCTACGAGGCCGCGGTCGCGCTGCTCACCTCGGGCGTCGTGCAGGACGAGGGCGACGTGTTCGCCCTCGACGAGGACGACCTGCTGCGCACCGAGCTGTTCCGCACCAAGGCCGGCGAGCTGTCGGCCAACGGCCGCAAGCTGCTGGCCAACCTGGCGGTCGCCCGGGAGCGGCCGCTGTGGCGGGTGCTGGTCGGGCTGTCCATCCGGCACGTCGGGCCGACCGCGGCGCAGGCGCTGGCCCGGGAGTTCACCTCGATGGACGCGATCGAGGCGGCCGCGGCCGAGGCGGCCCGGGCCACCGAGGCGGCCGGGATGGAGATCACCTCCGACGGCTCGGCCGGCGACCCGGACGACGGGTCCGGCTCGGGGACCACCGTGGTCGCCACCGGTACCGGCACGGGGGAGGCCCCGGCCGGCACCACCGTCGCACCCGGCGACGAAGCCGGGCCGGAGGCCACCGAGGAGGAGCGCGCCGCCGCGCGGGAGGCCCTCGCCGCCGCCGCGGAGAAGGCGGCCAGGGCCGCGACCCGCGCCCGGGCGAAGGCGCTGGCCGAGGCGCTGGCCCCGATCGCCGGGGTGGAGGGGGTCGGACCGACCATCGCCGCGGCGCTGCGCGACTGGTTCACCGTCGACTGGCACCGCGAGGTGGTGGCGAAGTGGCGGGCCGCCGGCGTCCGGATGGTCGACGAGCAGGACGCCTCGGTCCCGCGGACGCTGGACGGGATGTCCATCGTGGTCACCGGGTCGATGGCCGGCTGGTCGCGGGACGAGGCCAAGGAGGCCATCGCCGCCCGCGGCGGCCGGGCCGCCACCTCGGTGTCGAAGAAGACGGCGTTCGTGGTGGCCGGTGACGCCCCCGGGTCGAAGTACGACAAGGCCCTGGAGCTGGGAGTGCCGCTGCTGGACGAGGCGGGCTTCGCAGTGCTGCTCGAGCGCGGCCCGGACGCCGCCCGGGAGGTGGCCACGACCACGGGGTGAGCTGCATCACCCGTCCGGGCGGGCCTGCCGGGCACCCGCCGACCGGACGTACGATCTTGGCCTAGGGTAGACGGTGCCGAAGGGGGTGGCTGGTGCTGCAGGCGGTGCTGAACGGGTCCCGTCCGGAGGACGCGCACCCCGCCCTCCCGGTGCTCGCCCGCCACCTCGCCCGGGACGCCCGCGCGGTGGCCCGGCTCGGCATCACCGCGGTGCACGTGCACCCGCGCGACACCGACGCCCAGGAGACCCTCGACCCGGTGCACGTCGGCGACGCGGTCGCGGCGATCCGCGCCGAGGTGCCGCAGATGGAGATCGGGGTGACCACCGGCCGGTGGATCCAGCCCGACCCGGGCCGGCGCATCGAGGCCGTGCGGGCCTGGGGCCACCTCGGGGTGGGCAAGCCCGACGTGTGCTCGGTGAACGTGCACGAGAAGGGCTGGGAGGAGGTGTGCGCGGCCGCCCACCAGGTCGGTATCGGCGTCGAACTGGGCGTCTG
>DASQMQ010000133.1:0-2144 GCA_035645455.1 Pseudonocardia sp. | reverse complement strand
CTCGCCGGTGAGCGGGTAGACGATCTGCACCAGCACCGCCGCCGCCACCAGCCCCCAGCTGATCCACCCGGCCCGGACGGTGTCGGCGGGAGCGAGCATGGACGTCCTCCGGCTTCTGCGGTTCGAGCAGCGACGGACGGGGGGCGCCGTCGTGGTTGCGCCTACCCTCTCGTCCCGGCCGCAAACCCGCGCGCCGACCCCGTCGGCGCGCCGCCGCGGACCCGTGGATCTAGGGTCGGGCGGTGCGTTCCCGCCCTGGCCGCCGCGGATCCGCGGCCGTGCTCACCGGCACCGCGCTGGCCGTCGCCGGCACCGCCCACCAGGTGCTCAACCTGCGTGCGCTGCGGGTGCCGCCGACCGACCCGCCGCCCGTGCCCGAACCGGTGTCGGTGCTGGTCCCGGCCCGGGACGAGGCGCACCGGATCGGCCCGACGATCCGCTCGGTGCTGGCCCAGACCGGCGTGCCGGACCTGGAGGTCCTCGTCCTCGACGACGGTTCCACCGACGGCACCGCCGGGGTGGTGCGCGCGACGGCCGCCGACGATCCCCGGCTGACCGTGCTCACCGGCACACCTCCGCCGCCCGGCACGCTGGGCAAGCCGCACGCCCTGGCGCAGTTGGCCGCCGCGGCCCGCGGCCGGGTCCTGGTCCTCGTCGACGCCGACGTGGAACTGGCCCCGCACGCCGTGGCCGCAGCCGTCGCGGTGCTGCGCGGCGCCGGACTGGACCTGCTGTGCCCGTGGCCGCGCCAGCTGGCCGACGGCCCCGGCCCGCGGCTGGTGCAGCCGTTGCTGCCGTGGTCGTGGATGGTCACCCTGCCGCTGCGGGTGGCCGAGCGCTCGCCGCGCCCGTCGATGGTGGCCGCGAACGGGCAGTTCCTGCTGGTCGACGCGGCGGCGCTGGCCGCGGCCGGCGGCCCGGCGGTCGCCGCGACCGAGGTGCTCGACGACATCGCGCTGGCCCGGGCGGTGAAGCGGTCCGGCGGGCGGGTCGGGGTGGCCGACGGGTCCGGACTGGCCGCCTGCCGGATGTACGCCGACTGGGCCGAGCTGTCCGCGGGCTACCGCAAGTCGCTGTGGAGCGCGTTCGGGCGGGCGCCGGCGTCCGCGGCGATCGTCGCGCTGCTGCTGCTGGCCTACGTGGTGCCGCCGGTGGCCGCGGCCCGGGGCTCGGTGGTCGGGCTGACCGGCTACGCGGCCGCGGTGGCTTCCCGGGTGCTGGCCGCCCGTCGCTCGGGCAGCCCGGTCTGGCCGGACGCGCTGGCCCACCCGCTGTCGGTGGTGGCGCTGGCCGGGCTGTGGCTGCGGTCCTGGTCCGGGCACCGGCGCGGCACGCTGACCTGGAAGGGGCGCGAGCTGTGAGCGCCGTGGTGGTGATCGGCGCCGGGGTGGGCGGGCTGGCCGCGGCGGCCCGGCTGGCCGCGCAGGGCCACGCGGTGGCGCTGCACGAGCGCGCGGCCACCCACGGCGGGAAGCTGGGGGAGTACCGCCGCGACGGGTTCGCCTTCGACACCGGGCCGTCGTTGCTCACCCTGCCGCAGGTGTTCGACGACCTGTTCGCCGCCACCGGTGGCCCCTCCGGGCTCGACGTGGTGCCGGTCGACCCGGCGTGCTCCTACCGGTTCGCCGACGGCACCGCGCTGGACCTGCCGCACGACCCGGCCGCCGTCCCGGCCGCGCTGGACGCGGCCCTCGGCCCGGGTCGCGGAGCGGCGTGGTCGGCGTTGCACGCCCGCTCGGCCCGGCTGTGGGAGCTGGTCGGCGACGCGGTGCTGCGCCGCCCGCTCGACGGCCCGGCCGACCTGCTGCGCTTCTCCCGCCGGCTCGGCGATCTGCGCACGGTCGCGCCCTGGCGGACGCTGCGCGGGCTGGGCGAGGCGATGCTGCCCGACCCGCGGCTGCGCGCCTGGCTGGACCGCTACGCCAGCTACTCCGGCTCGGACCCGCGGCGCACCCCGTCGGTGCTGTCCGTGACCGCCTACGTCGAGCAGCACTTCGGCGCCTGGTACGTGCGCGGCGGGCTGCGCCGGCTGGCCGACGCCCTGCTGGACCGGTGCCGGGAGCTGGGCGTCGCGGTGCACCTGGGCTCGGAGGTCGTGCGGGTGCGCACCCGGGACGGCCGGGTGAGCGGGGTCCGGTTGGCCG
>DASQMQ010000132.1:0-4131 GCA_035645455.1 Pseudonocardia sp. | reverse complement strand
CGCCGTCCACCACGCAGCGCTCCGGCAGTTGGGCCCTCACCGCGGCCACCACCTCGGGGAAGTAGCGCGCCATCGGCCGCTCGTTGCGGCTGCCGATCTCCACCTCGTCGCCGTCGCGGAAGATGATCGAGCGGAAGCCGTCCCACTTGGGCTCGTAGAGCCGCCCCGTCGGGAGCTTCGCGATCGGCTTGGCCAGCATCGGCTTCACCGGGGGCATCACGGGCAGGTCCACGCGGGTCATCCTGCCCCTCCCGGCGCGCCCGCGGACCGGCGATACCCGATCGGAGCCGCGCCGACCGGTGGGCCGGTCGCGCGGATCAGTCGCGCAGCCCGGCCACGAAGCGGCCCAGCAGGTCGGCGAAGCCGGCCCGATCGGCGTCGGACCAGCCGGTCATCGCGGCGGCGAACCGGGCCCGGCGGGCGTCGTGCACGGCGGCGAGCCGCCGGCGGCCGGCCGCGGTGAGCACCAGCCGGGAGCGCCGGCCGTCGGTCTGGTCGGCCTCGCGGCGGACCAGACCGGCCTCGACGGCGGTGGCCACCAGCTTGCTGGCCCGCGGCTGGTCGACCCCGAGCGCCTCGGCGACGCCGGTGACCCCGAGCGGTCCGGCCGCCGCCTCCAGGGCGTCCAGCACGTCCTGGGCGGCGGTGTCGGCGGCCGGGGCACCGGTCGCGGCGGCCAGCGCCCGGCGGGTCTGCCGGCGGCGCACAGCGATCATGGCCGTCTCGACCGCGACGACCGGGTCGTCGGGCCCACTGCTTCCCACCGCCACCTCCGATATGCATAATGAATGACATGTACATGTCACAGGACAAGCCTATCGGCTGGTGGGCGCAGAACCTGCACCGGACCCTGGAGGACGCCTGGGACCGGGCGCTGGCCGGGGAAGGGGTGTCCAGGCGGCAGTGGCAGCTGCTCAACGTGGCCGCCCGCACCGGTTCGGTCGGGGAGCTCGCTCCCTTCCTGACCGACCCCGGCGCGGCCCGGGAACTCGTCGGGGGGCTGGTCGACCGGGGGTGGGTACGGGTCGACGGCGACGTGCTCACCCTCACCCCGGCCGGCGCCGCTGCGCACGACACCCTCACCACCGTCGTGCAGGCCCAGCGGGCCCGGTCGATGCGCGGGATCACGACCGACGAGTACGCGACGGCGGTCGACGTGCTGCGGCGGATGGCGGAGAACACCGCGCCGGACGGGCCGGACCGCGGCTGGGCGGCTGGGGCATGATGCCGGGGTGCCCGCGCTGACCCCGGCCGAGCTCGCCGCCGCCCGTGACCGCACCATCGACGACGTCCTGCCCGGTCCCGCCGACCCGCCGCTGCGGGTGCTGTTCTGCGGCATCAACCCGGGACTGGTGTCGGCCGCGACCAACCACCACTTCGCCCGGCCCGGCAACCGGTTCTGGCCGGCCCTGCACGCGTCCGGCTTCACCCCGCGCCGTCTGCTCCCCGCCGAGCAGGGGGAGCTGCGGGCGCTCGGGCTGGGGATCACGAACATGGCGCCGAGGGCCACCGCCCGTGCCGACGAGCTGTCGGCGGCCGAGCTGGTCGCCGGCGGGCAGCGGCTGCGGGCACTGGTCGCCGAGCACCGCCCGGCGTGGCTCGCCGTCGTCGGGATCACCGCCTACCGCACCGCCTTCGCCGAACCCCGGGCGTCGGTCGGCCCGCAGCCCGACCGGTGGGGCGGCACCCGGATCTGGGTGCTGCCCAACCCCAGCGGACTGAACGCGCACTGGACCCCGACGACCCTGGCCGCCGAGTTCGGCCGCCTGCGCGTGGCAGCCGAGGCCGACTGACCGGCGCCGACCGCGCACACCTCGGGGTCACCGCGCAGCTGTTGCGGCATGTGCGCGGCCAGGAGGTGTGCGCCGTCAGCGGGAACACCGCGGCGCTGCATCAGCGACCGGCCCACTCGTGGTGCGGGCCCTGGTGCAGCGCGGCGTAGACCCGGTCGCGCACCCGATTGGCCTCGGCGTCGGTGAGCGTCCGGTCGATCGGGCGCAGCACGAGGCGGACCAGCGCGTTGTACTGGCCGGGCCGGGTGCCGAGGCGGTCGCGGACGTGGGCCGGCAGGTCCTCGTGTGCGGTGCCGGCGAGCACGGCCAGGCTCTCCACGGCGTCGGCGTCCGGGCCGAGGGCGGTGCGGGCGCGGTCGCCGAGCAGTTCGAGGTCCGGCCGGTCGTCGAGCACGATCGACAGGTCCCGGCGGACCGCCGGCAGCGCCGAGACCGGCCGCCACGGTGCGAGGTCGAGCATCTGCCCGGCGATGCGCGGATCGCCGGAGCGCAGCAGCCGGATGTCGGGCAGCCCCTTGCGCAGCATCAGCGCCCGGTCCAGCCCCATCCCCAGGGCGAGCCCGGAGTACCGGCCGGGGTCGAGACCGGCGGTGGCGAGGACGTGCGGCGCGGCGAGACCGCACTCGGCCAGCTCGACCCAGCCGTCCGGGATCCGTACGTCGATCTGCAACCCGTCGGTCGTGTACGGGTGCGAGGCCGCCTCGGTGCGCCACTGCGCGCCCGGCAGCACGGCGCCGACCAGGGTTTCGACCATCTCGCGGAGGTCGGCGGCGCCCACCGGGTGGTCCCGCGCGATCCGCCACAGGTCGACCTGGTGCGGGGTGCCGACGCGCATCGTTTGTGGGCGGATGTTGCATCGGCCAGAGTGGAGGGGGGTCGCCGGGCCTGTTCGTCGACCACGAGAAAGGGGAGAGGGGCTACGGGAGGAGGAAGGGGCGCCGAACCGTCCGAACCGTCCGCAGCTCGACGGCGGGGGTCTGGAGCGTCATCAAGGGGGCGACCCGGCCCACCCATCACGGTCACCCGGGACTACCTCTGAGGTCACTGGCACGTCGTTGGTGTGGAGCGACGGTCGAATGTCAGTGGTTCGGCGCCACGAGAATGTCAGTTGGTCGGTGACCCTGGCGTCGGACCTGGTGTGCTGGCGGTCGGGGGTAGGTCCAGGACAGGTACAGCACTGCCCACCGACGCATCGCCGTCTCCTGCTGCTCGTGTCGAGCACGGCGAACGGCCGCGACGCCATCACTGCCGTGGTCAGCGGCCTTCTGGTTCGGTGCCCGCCGCGGTGACCGCGTCGGCTGGGCGGGCTGGGAGGTGGCGGTAGAGGCCGGAACGGGTGATGCCGGTCTTGGCAACGATCTCGGCGATGGTGGGTCTTAACGTGTCGCGCACGGGTGCGGCCGAGCCGGTCGAGGGTGTGCACCTCGCCGGCGGCCGGAGTCGGGAAGGACCGGTCGACTTCGTCCTCGTCGCCGACGCCCTGGACCGCGCCGGGGGTACTGGTCCTCGCGGACGGCTGACATCTTCTCGCGAGGCGCCGCCGATGAGCGACCGGTGGCGACGGTGACCGATCGCCGATGCTGTTCCGCCGCCCGTGCGAGCAACGGCCCCGCACGAGACCCGTGGAGCGGACCTACTTACTAGTTTGTCTGACTGACTAGTTGGCGTTAATGTACAGGCATGACGGGGCTAGACGACGACCGCACCGGTTCGGAGTGGCCGAGCTCGTGGACCCGGGCAGCGCTGGAGCTCGCCGTGCTGGCGCTCGTGGCCCGCCACGGCCCCACCCACGGCTACGAGGTGGCCCGCCACCTCGAGGCGGGCGGTCTCGGGACGGTCAAGGGCGGCACGCTCTACCCCGTCCTGGGCCGGCTGGAGGAGCAGGGGCTCCTCCAGAGCGAGTGGGCGCCCGGCGTCGGCGGCCCGGGGCGGAAAGTCGTCCGGATCACGCCGGATGGCAGGAGAGAACTGCGCGAGCGCTCCGCGGCGTGGCGCACGTGGGCGGCCCGCGCGACCGCGATCATCACCGAGCAGGAGGGATCACCCTGATGTCCGACACGAGGGCGACCAGCGGCACCGGCCAGGACCGGACCACACGCGACTACCTCGCGGAGCTCACCTTGCACCTGCTGCGCACCGGGCTGGACGGCCAGCGCGCGGGCGAGGTCCTGGCCGAGGTGGAGGCCCACGTCGCCGCGACCGGGGAGCCAGCGCGCGAGGCGTTCGGCCCGCCCCGCGAGTACGCGCGGCGCTGGGCACCCGATGTGCCGCCGCGCGTGCGCCGGCGCCGCCGGCTGCGCCTGCTGGTGAGCCTCGTGCTGGTCGCGGTGGTCGCAGC